>JBCCRX010000059.1:0-22067 GCA_039201015.1 Bacteroidota bacterium
CTGCACGACCGATTCTTGTTAAAACAGTGTGAACAATACCGACAAATCCTTCGTTTGAGCGTTCAGAAAGAAAAACGCATTCACCCATGATTGGAAAAGGAATTTTGACATTGCTTGTGCTGTCTAGCTTTTTGCTGGGCTATCCAAAAAATCAGGTTTTGCAAATAGAAGTAGAAAATATCAGTACGCCCAAAGGCTGTGTATGGTTTGGTATTTACAACTCAGAACAGAGCTTCTTAAACAAAGAAAGAGCCGTTGCAGTCTTTGGAGAAAAAATCACTAAGGCGGGAATGATTCAAGTTCGCTTTGACCAAATGCCTTTTGGAACTTATGCGGTCGCGATATTTCACGATGTCAACAGCAATGGCGAACTTGATCAGAATTTGATGGGTATTCCCAAAGAACCTTATGCCTTCTCCAAGCAGCCTAAAAGCAAATGGCGCGTACCTACCTACGAAGAAGTTAATTTTGATTTCAAGCGTCCAAATCAAAGCTTAAAAATGCGGCTCGAAAATTGGTGATAAGGCAGTAAAAGCTCTTGATGTTTGTTATCCATTTGTGCTAATTGTTTTTCCCTTCTTTCACATCTTATCCGATGGTACTTTATGCAATATTTGCAAATTATTGAAAATCAAAAAGTTGTAAAATCAAAATTACGACCTTTTGATTATCAAACTTCGTGTTATTCTTGACCGCCTCCTGCTGTTACTTCTCTATGGTTCAAAAATTATACGAACCATTAATTCAATAAAAGTATATCCAATTGCTTCCAGTCGATTTACACACTTCTCTTGTTTTTTTACCCTTAGATGAAGCTTTCCGTAAGCCTCAAATGTATATTTGTTGTGAAACAGTCAAAGAATTAGAAAAGGCAAAAATTCCTTTCGCTTTATTTATCTTTATCTACTGTTATTTGTTCTGTTTTTGTGGCTTAAATTCAGACTAAAGTAAACTCAATGAAAAAAATATATATCGTTGTTTTTGCAATGATCGGATTAGCTGTTGTGCTACTGTTGACGGCTTCCAATGATGTAAGTACTTATTCTTCTTTTTCCGAAGCACTGCATACAGATAAAAAAGTAAAAATCGTCGGTCAACTCTCGAAGGATAAACCTATTGAATATGATCCTTCCATAGACCCGAACTACACGGCATTCTACTTGCGCGACGGCGACGGGATTGAGAAAAAAGTCGCTCTGCTGATGAGTAAACCCCAAGACTTTGAACGCTCCGAACAAATCGTATTGACGGGTAAAATGCAAGGCGATGAATTTGTGGCAACGGATATTTTAATGAAGTGTCCTTCCAAATACAAAGAGGAAGAAATCTTTTTAAGAGAAGAACAGCAAGGTTAGTTTAGCTATTGGCTAGCATATATTAGAAAAGATGTAAGGATAGCAATTCTCAATTCAGATAAGTGTGAAGACTTTTGAAGTTTTAATACTTGCGAAATTCAAGTTTCACGGACATTTTGAACTTCAAAAGTCTTTTGCCCTCTTTGTGAACACCTAAAAAGAGAATTGTTGAAGTAAAAAACCAACAACTAATAAATGGTTGATATTCAATACATAGGAGAAAATTTAATGCCTGGTCAAATTGGGCGTGCGGCAATCGTTTTGGGTTTTGTGGCAAGCATTTTTAGTGCCGTTGCTTATTTTTTTGCGACACAGAACAGACGCAACGAAAAGGAAGCAGACCGTTGGATACTGATGGGACGATCTGGCTTTTTGCTGCATGCGGTAAGTGTTTTTGCGGTCATCGGTATCATCATCTTCCTGATGATTAACAAGCACTACGAGTACCAGTATGTGCAAGCACACGTTTCCGATGATCTTTCTTTTCGATACGTCTTCGTTGCTTTTTGGGAAGGACAAGAAGGGAGCTTTTTGCTGTGGATGTTTTGGCACATTATCCTAGGACTAATTTTATTGGTTAGCGCAAAAAAATGGGAAGCCCCCACCTTATCCGTTTTGGCTTTAATTCAAGCCTTCATTGGCTCTATGTTGCTCGGATTATACATTTCAGAAGAAATCAAAGTGGGAAGTAATCCGCTCCTATTGCTACGCGATAGCATGAATCTTCCCATATTTAATAATGCAGATTACGTACAACTTATCAGCGGAACGGGACTGAATCCATTGCTCCAAAACTACTGGATGACCATACATCCACCAACTCTTTTCTTGGGCTTTGCATCCACCGCCATTCCTTTTTGCTATGCCATTGCGGGACTTTGGACGGGCGAACACAAAGCTTGGCTGAAACCTGCTTTGCGCTGGTCTTTATTCAGTGCTGGAATATTGGGAACTGGTATCTTGATGGGTGGTGCGTGGGCTTATGAGGCATTGAATTTCGGAGGCTATTGGGCTTGGGATCCTGTCGAAAATGCGTCTTTAGTACCTTGGCTAATATTAGTAGCGGGTGTCCACACCAATTTAATTGCCAATGCGACGGGCTATTCTATCCGAACGACTTATTTGTTCTATGTATTGACCTTCTTTTTTATCCTTTACTCTACTTTCTTAACAAGAAGTGGCATATTGGGCGAAACCTCAGTACATGCTTTCACCGAAATGGGTTTAGAAACTCAATTAGGACTTTTGGTAGCCTTCTTTTTGCTACTTGGCGTGGGTATGATTGCGATCAAAAACAAAAGTATTCCAACCATTAAGAAAGAGGAAGCAGTAAGTTCTAAAGAGTTCTGGATGTTCATTGGTACGCTGGTATTGCTGTTTTCTTCTATTCTAATCACGGGTTCTACTTCGCTACCCATTTATAATGAAATCCGACAACTGTTCGATCCTATTTTTGAAGGTGTCGTTATTAATGAACCCGTTCCACATTACAATAAATATCAATTATGGATTGCTATTTTCATTGGTTTTCTTTCTGGTGTAGCGCAGTTTTTGCGTTTCAGAGAGCAAAGGTTTGGGAAATGGCAAGCGCGTTTTTGGAAGCATCTAGCAATTACGAGCGTCTTGACGGCAGGCATTACTTTTCTGTTCACTTTGTGGATCAATGCAACTGCTTGGCAATACATTTTGATGTTGGCAGCGGGCGTTTTCACCATTGTTGCGAATATTGATTACCTGATCGCTTTTGCCAAAGGCAATATGAAACAAGCTGGTTCGGTCATTTCGCACGTTGGTTTCGGTGTGATGTTGATCGGAATATTGGCTTCTAGCTTAAATAAGACTCCCCTTTCCGCCAATCCTTTTGCGATGAAGGGCTTGCCGCTCACGGATGACATGATACAAAAAAATGTCTATTTGCTGAAAGGAGAAGTAATGCCAATCAAGCAAAACTACGAAGTGACTTATGTGAGAGATACCTTCGATCAGTTTGTTCGGACTTTTGAAATCAATTTCAAACAAAAAAACGAGGCAGGAGAAGTTGTCCAAAATTTCAATGTCTATCCCAATGTACAGTACAATAAAGAATTTACTGATATTGCTGCCTTGAATCCCGATACGAAGCATTATTGGAATAAAGATATATTCACACACGTTGTCACGCTGCCAAAGGCGGAACTAGACCAAGAGTATGCCAGACAAATTGAGGATAGCTTAAATTACCAACGCTACAATCTGCCCGTCGGTGAATCCTTTACGATATACGATACCATTCAAGTCCGAAATTTAGATACGGCGGTGGTGCGCAGCTATCCCGCTCGCATGCTTGCCATTGATCGTAATCCTGAACATCCCGACTATCACGAAGAAGCGGGAGATTTGCGCGTGGGTGCTGTCATGGAGGTATATACGCCTGATACGGTCTATCAAGTGCGTCCGATGCTGGCACTGCGTGGTCAAATGCTATTCAGCTATCCCGAACAGATCGGTGATCTGACTATGAAAGTGAAATTGGATGAAAGTATATTCGATGAAGTGATTTTCATTGAAAAGAATTTGGAATACGAATCGGTACGTATGAAGCAAGGCGAGACGGTGCAGTTTGGCGATTATACCCTTCAATTCGGTGGTTTCAATCGTTCTCCAGAGCATCCAGAATACAAAAAAGAAGAAGGCGATATCGCGGTGGGTGCTTATTTGGGGCTTTCCAAAGGAGGAAAAAGTTATGCGGTGAATCCGATTTATTTCATTCGCGAAAATCGTCCGTTCAATATCAAAGAAACCATTCCCGAAACGGGCTCACACATTCGCTTCAATTCGATTGATCCAAAAACAGAAAGCGCAGAGTTCTTGCTCGCTCAGCAAAGCGATTTGAGTGCGCAAGTAGCCGTAGATATAGCAACAGACGCGACTCGCACTGATTTCATCGTCTTTGAAGCCATTGAATTTCAGGGCATCAATCTTTTCTGGATAGGAACAATTGCGATGATGTTGGGCTTCTTTTTTAGCTTAGTCGTAAGGTGGCGAGCCAAGACGAAGCTAAGTCGTCCTGCTAGAGCAGCGAAATCAAAACCCGTACCTGCGTATTTTGCGGATGAATAGTGCTTAGTACCGTGTAAACTAAGTTTGTGTTAGTAACGTTCAAAAAATTAGATCGACATTTGAGTATGGATTCCGTTTCCAAAATTCGCAGAAAGTTTTTTTTCTGATGAGAAAAACTTTCTGCTTAATGGATTTTAAGGGTGAAAAGCATCAAAAATCTCTAATTTTTGATGCTTTTCACCCTTAAGAACCCCTTGGAGCAACCAAAAAATCCACCTTAAAAGATTTTTTGGTTGCGATTCCATATATGTCGATTTTATTTTTTAATTGATACTAATTCCTACTTTACTTTCACCAAACGCTCCACCAGCCCACCATTCATCGTTAAAAAATAGATACCACTACCCAAATGACTCAAATCCAGTTGCTTGTAGTTAAGTCCTTCCCCCGAACGCCAGTTTTCCTGATGCACTACTTTCCCATTGACATCTTGTATGCTCAAATAAATAGATTGCGCCTCGCCAGAAAATAAAAGTGTAGTCATTGATTGTACGGGATTCGGGAAAAGTCCTTGAATACGTAAGTTTGTTTCAGAGACATTAGCCATCCTGATACTCACTTCTTCCTCTTCATCAGGTTCAACAACATTGGGGGAAAAGACAGCTTCATCATCTTCTAGTGCAATACAGCAAACGCCATTGTTTGGGCTGGAATCGCCATCTGTTTGTGCCATTGTAATGATTTCTGCAAATAGCTCAAAGTCTTCTGTCAGAGCAATCATCTCCAATTCGAGGGTAGCCGTTCTGCTAGGTGGTAATAGAGGAATCGTCCAAGTACCCGTAGCGGAAAGATACCTACCAGGCGAAGCAATCGGCTGGCTATCATCCGCTAATCGCAAATTTCCATTGGCTGAATTTTGCTGCACAACTACATTGGTGAGCGGTCTAAAACCATTATTGACTACCTCAAAAGTATATTTTACTTTCTGAAAAGGACGCGGTAGAGTGTTAGAAGCACGAATGCTCAACTCAGCGTCCACATTGAATTTACTCACTCGATAGTCCGCAGACCAACCTGCTGATTCATTCAATCCGATGTAAAGAATTTGCATTTGATCGCGCGCTGTAATCGTAGAATCTGGAACAACATCGCCCGTGAACGCACCGATCAAATTATTAAAGTTAGAACCTTCATAAAAAACTACAAAATCTCTAGCCGTCACGATGTCCAATTCCGTAAAATCTAGCTCAATTCGCCCACCTACATCAGGTATAATGGTGCGCCTACACAAAGTGCCAAATTGAGCGTTTGCACTGCCACTTCCGTCCGTGACAGTGCCCGTGGCAGCCGTGTAAATTTCATCCCTACAAAGCTGATCTTCCTCCCCAACAGTATATTCCAAAAGCTCAAAAGTGCATCCACTGTCCTCTTCTATTGATGTTCCAGAAGCATTTGCTGTTGCTCCGAGAAAGTAATTTCCAGCAGGAAGAGAGTAATCTTTTAAGTCTATTCTTTCGTTTATCAATACAATACTGTCAGGTGTAAGGGAACTAATAGAAATAGAAGTAATAAATTGATCTTCGAGGCTACTGATAAGGCTATCTTCTGAAAGATACAGATCAAAAGCCACGAAAGCAGCAGTATGATCGCCACTATTCTGAATAGCTAGATCAGATAGGATCAGTTCCGTGCCTTCTATCTGAACATTAATTGGATCAACACATGACAATACAGCATTTAAAGTTACGGACTCCTCGGTATGAACAATGCCATTGTCGCCCAAATTGGATTCATCGACTAAGCGGTCATAATTTGCATAAGCTCCTAAAAAATACTGTCCTGCTATTAAATCTGGAGCAGAAAGATCGATCGCTGCATCCACCAAAATACTCTCTCCTGCCTCCAAAGTTCCAACGGGAACAACTGTGATCAGAAAATCTTCATTTCTAGTTTCTAAAGGCGCAGTAATTAAGCCTGGCGATACCACTTGGTCTAAGGAAAGATACAAACCAATATTAGAAGCCTCGACAGCGACTGCTCCTTGATTTTCTACTCGAATTCCAAAAACTTCGAGCCTATTGCCGACTCTAGCAATACTATCAATCGCAGTGCAATTTAAGTTGGCTTCTAGGGCATCAAAATTCCTACAACCACGCGGTGGATTGTTGTAGCTCCTTCGAATAATATCGCCTGGTTGCGCTCCGAATCCCAATTCAAAATTGACGCCAGGATATGCTCTTGATCTAGAACCTTGCGTACAATAACTCATGATCGTACCGCCTTCTTCGGGTAGAATAGGATTGAATACATCTTCTTGACAAAACGTACCTTCTGGACTAGCTGCTACCTCTAATCTATTAGCATTACCACAATCATCAATTTGCGTTCCTGTACCATAAGTGTCTGAATTCCAGTAACAACCATGCGTGTGAAGCGAACCCATGTTATGTCCCATTTCGTGGGCAAAGATGTAAACATCAAAAGAAGGCGTTGGGAAAGCATCTGATAAATCCACCAAAAATCCAGTCAAGGCAAAAGGAAAATCACAATCAAAAGAAGCGGCGATGCCTTGCGAACCCAATCTAGTGGTCAAAAAATGTGCATAATTACCATTGAAACCCGTGCTGGCTTTCGATAAGATAAACTCGTTCAGCACTGCACCAGAAAAGTTACTACTTCTAAAAGGATCGCGTTGCGTCCATACAAAAATCTCGTTGATCTCTTTGTTAATACCTTCGTTTTGATAAATGGTGGCAGAGACATTGAAAACGGATTGAACGTATTGGGCAGTAGCGACCGCATCATTTCCTGTATCTATGAATAAGCTAAAATCGCATTCTATATACACTTGTAGGCACCTGTCTTCCCCTGATTTTCTGAATGTACTGGGCTTTCTTTTATCCACCATTTGGACTTCCTTTCCTTCCATATCCAACAAGCACTGCGCCTTTTCTCTTCCAATCAAGTCCTTTTCAGCATATAATACATATCCATTTTCAGCATCTTGGTCAGGCAAAGCCGCTAGCACATAATTATCCGAGCGATCAGAAACAATCAGTTGCAAATGATCTGGAAAAACACTTAAAGCGGCAATGGAGCGGACATCATCCTTTACTATTCCTCTGTAAAAAATACCGCCAATTTCCTTTTGCGTGAGCGTTTTGCCGTCGCTTGTTTTTAAGGTAAAATCATCCGCTACATTTTCCACTTTTACCAATTCTAATTGGAAAGATTTATTTTTGGCAACGGGTATAGTGAACGCTATCATTTCGGGTTGATCTACCACGAATTGCGTGAGCAAGTCTTGATCTAAAGTCAAATAAGTCGCTTTTTTCACATCGGACTGAAAATCAAAAGATTTGTTCTTTTTTTTCTCCAATTGAAATAGATTTAAATTGGTCGGGATCGCTGTTTCCTTTTTACTATTTATCCAGTTTGCGACTCGATTGGGCGCGAGCGTTTCAGTAGATTTGGGCAGAATGCCAGCTTGGGTATTCTTGATTAGGTTTTGTCCATATCCACTAGAAGTGAATAGAAGAAAGAGTAGCATCAAAAAGAAGAAAATAGCTGGTTTTTTGACCAAGAATAATGTTGTTTTCATTGATGTTGTTTTTTTTGTTCAAAATGCTTTAGTCACGAATGCACGAATATAAATTGCTTTAAACACAAATACACGAATCTATTCTACTGAGCAATAATTTTCTTTAATGTGTAAGTCGCTGACTACAGGTGTGTTCAATTTGAATCGGCATCGAGCCAGCAAGATATGAAACTAAGTCACGTATGGACAAGATACTTGTAATCTGTATTTTATACATTACGAAAAATTATCGTTCAATAGAATAACACGAATCAGAACAAGATAATTTGATCAATCCAAGCTTAGTGCTGCACCAAATTAGATTTGACGGGTAAATATTAGACTTTTGAACCTATTTGAGCGCGAAGATTTACTAAATTTTTGAAATTTAGCAAATCTAAATCACTGCTTATTAACGCTTAAGCATTTTTGCCTGCTATAATTCTAAAATTGTAAAATTTGAGTCTTGATGACGGGCAGCTTCAGTCATCGATCGCTCAGTCAGGCGGGTTTTGGAAACCTATTTGCCACAGGCTGATACTCTTCATTAGAGACTTCAATCATCTTATTTACAACCCTGTAAGGATAGCCTTTCTATCTGTTATTCGCATCATCTATTCGTGCATTCGTGGCTATTCCTAATTTGTGAGGATACCACCCTAGGAAAACGCTTAAAAATGGACAGTGTGAAAAATTGCCAAATATAATTTTAAAAAATATGACATTCCCAATGACAAAACAATCAGACAGGGATTTTGTCTCTTAGTGCGATAAGCGTACATTTACGACTATGAAGCAGATGCAAGCCATAGCGAACAATAGCATTTTCGCCTTACAAGTACTATTGATTTTTCTATTGATTTTTGAAAATCAGTTGGAAATACCCAATCTGGTGCAAGTCATGGGCAGGATGCACCCGCTTCTCTTGCACTTGCCTATCGGTTTTTTATTCCTGCTAGCACTGCTTCCATTCCTGAAGAAACAAATCGAGCACAATTCTTATCTCCACCTCCAATCCTTTATACTTTATATATCGGCAGCTACGGCAGTGTTGGTATCTCTAGCGGGCTTGCTTTTATCGCAAGAAGAAGGCTATCAAAGTGATTTGGTCGATTGGCACAAATGGACGGGTGTTGGTGTCAGTTTTCTTACTTATGGTTTATTGCTTTGGCATCAATATTTCCAAGACCGACAGCTTGCTTATCACATGATGATGTACGGTAGTGTAGGCTTGGTTTTCGTGGCAGGACATCTAGGCGGCAGCATTACACACGGCGAAGATTTTCTGCTAGAACCTTTACAGGAGGTGGAAGAAGAGTTGGTTATTACGGAGGAAATGCCCGTTTTTGCGGCTTTAGTAGAACCTATTTTGGTCTCCAAATGTGTGCAATGCCACAACGAAAGCAAGACCAAAGGAGCTTTGCTGATGACCACCAAAGAAGGGCTGCAAAAAGGGGGAAAACACGGTGCAATGTGGATAGCGGGACATGCCGATAGCAGTCTGATGATGCAGCGAATTTATTTGCCCTTGCAAGAAAAAGAACACATGCCACCCAAAGGAAAAGCACAGCCAACAGAGCAGGAAATCGAACTCTTGCATGACTGGATAGTAGCAGGCGCAGATATGGAGCAGCGCATCGTGGACGTTTCAGATTCAACGGATTTGTATGCGAGTATGCGCCCATTTTTGAAAGTGAAAACGGCTAAGGAAAAAGTGAAATATGCCTTTGCAGCCGCTGATAAATCTGTCGTAGAAGAACTAAATCATCCATTTCGGTCAGTCTATCCGATTGCGCTCAATTCGCCTGCTTTGCGCGCAGATATTTTCGTGCGCCAAGCTTACAAAGCCAGTTTTTTGAGTGAACTAGCCGCTATAAAGAATCAATTGGTGGCATTGAATTTGAGCAAGCTACCCATTCAAGATGAAGACTTGGACGTTATTTCAGAATTTAGTAATCTGGAGCAATTAATTTTGAATGGAACGGACATTGAGGGGACGGCTTTGAGCAAGTTGTCTGCCTGCAAAAACTTGAAAGAATTGGCACTTTCCAATACTAAAGTGGGAGCAAAACAGCTAAAAGCTTTACAAGAATTTCCTGCTTTGAAGGAAGTTTTTGTGTGGAACTTGGATATCTCCAAAGAAGAACAATCCGATTTGGAGGAGAAGATGCCAAATGTAAAGTGGGAAAAAGGCTACCAAAATGATCCTGATGAACTTTTGCAGCTAAGTCCACCTATACTAAAAAATAAGTCCACCCTTTTTGAAATGGGAGACCAAGCTGTACTGGAGAATAAACTACCAGGTGCGGTAATTCGCTACACTTTGGACGGAACAGAGCCAGACAGTTTAGAAAGCCCTGTTTACGAAGTACCTTTTATAGTGGAAAGCATCACAACTATAAAAGCGAAAACCTTTCGAGAGAATTGGTTGAGCAGTCCAGTTTCGGAGTACATCATTTTTCCGAAAGGCATTGTGGTGGACTCTTGTTTTTTATTGACACTACCCAACGAACAATACAAAGGGGAAGGCGCAGTTTCCTTAATTGACCAGACAAAAGGCAAAGCAGAAAATTTTAGAAATCCTGCGTGGTTGGGCTATCGCGAAGAGAAGCTGGAAGCCTTATTCGATCTTGGGGAAGCAGCACCCATTGTAAAGGAAATCGTGGGTAGTTTCGCACAAAATATTGGCTCTGAGATTTTTCCACCGACCGCAGTAGAAGTGTGGGGTGGAAATACAAAAGATAATTTAGAGAAAATAAATACGGTCCAAGTTGAAATGCCCACCAAATATGAACGCAATAAAATTGTAGGTGTTAAATTGCCCATTCCTAATTCTAATTACCGATACTACAAAGTCATTGTACATCCACTCGCACAGACGCCTAAATGGCATGCGCTGCACAAAAAAGGCAGAAGGTCATGGGCTTTTGTGGACGAAATATTTTTCTACTAGAAAGACGACCCATTCATATTATTTTCAATGAATTTACAGCAGTATAAAAATCAGGTTCTCCATTTTGTATTGATCTGTATAACTTCCTGTTTACCAGTTCTTTCCTTCACGCAAAGGTATGCTTACACTCAATATCATCCTGAATATTTAAGTCCTTTCCAAAGTGCAAATAGCATCATGCAAGATAGTTTAGGCTATTTGTGGATTGGTAGCGAAGAAGGACTTTTTCGATTTGACGGTAAAACATTTGAAGATCGTTCTAGTGATTTCAAAAGTCGCCACATTCATACCTTCTCGAACAGCTATTTCGTAAACGATGCTGGTCTATATCAAATACGATCTAACGAAGTTAAGTTAATTTTAGCAGCAAGTCTTGAGCAAACTGATAGTACGCTCTTTTATCCCAATGCAGTGCTAAAAAGTAAAGAAGGTGCAATTTGGATTGGCGAAAGCAGCCACCGTATCGTTCGCTATCAAAATGGGAAGCTCACTCGATTTGAGCTTTCTAAAACTTCTAAAGCGACCAATATTCAACTGCAAGCAGACAAATGGGGAAATATTTGGGCATTGAGTGCTGCGGATGGGCTCTATGTTTTCGACAAAGAAAAACAGCATTTCCTACTCCAAAAAGGCTTTGAAAATGCTTGTTCTTTCTTAGTAGCAGGGGCAGATTTATTGCTTGGAAGCCAAGATTTGTACTGGTTTCGCTTAGATAAAAATGCTAATCTAAGACGACTGAAAAAATGGAAAACGGATGCCACAAAAGTTAGTGCAATTGCGCAAGACAAAGCAGGACAGTTTTTGTTGGGTATAAAAGATCAGGGTTTATTCAGTTTGGCGGACAAAGAAGCGAAACTAGAAAAGATATTTGGTGCGAATGATTCGCATCGCCTGGAGGAGTTAGAATTTGGAGATATTTTCGATATCTATGTCAGTGCGGATTCCATTAGCGAGCGGGGCGCGATTTGGGTGGCGAGTTCCAATGGACTATGGCTGTTGCAAAAGAAGTATTTTGAAAGCATCGAAGCACTACCAAAAACCGCCGCAAAAAGTATTTCCTTTGGAAGAAGAGACGAAGCTTGGGTTTCTTTTGGCGACCTCTATCAGACCCAGCGAAAGAGCGGTCAATTTGTCGTAAATGATTTCCAATGGAATGAACAAATCAATACCGTACTTGCCGACGACAATGAACTTTGGCTGACTACTTCTGAAAAGAAAATCGCGTATTTCCGAAACGAGTCCTTGCAGCGCTCTTACGATTTGAGCGACAGAGGAGAAGGCGTTTTTTCGCTTTTCAAAGACCAAAAGTCAAATGTTTGGTTTTGCCAAGCTCCCTCTTCTACTCCCATTATCGGATTGGGGAAAATACAGGCAGATGGTGAAATGATTTTTTATGAATCAGCGGCAGGTTTTGAAAGTCGTATTCTCGTCATTGCAGAAAGCCCAAGAGGAGAAATCTATGCCGCTGGCATTGGTGCGACAACTTATTTGTATCGCTACGATGAAGTGTCAGATCGCTTTGAGAACATCAGTTTATCCCCAAATTTTAAATTGAGCAGAAACTTTGAAGTCCATGATATTGCGGTAGATGAACGCGGTGTAATTTGGATGGCCAGTACAGACGGTTTGCTCACTTACGATGGAGAAAATGTCCGAAAAATCAAAGCGGGAAGTGTTCAAAATGGAGAAGTGCGAGCCGTTTGTGTAGGAGAAAGAGGCAGTATTTGGGCGGCTACTTCTACTAAAGGTTTGCTCTATTACGATTACTTGAAAGATCGCTACGTTACTTTTGGAGAAGCCAGTGGATTACCTTCTCTTATCAATGCTTATCGATGCTTGAAGCGAGATGCCGCCAATCGAATTTGGGTCTGTACGGGCGAAGGTGTCGTTTATTCTAATCCGAGTGAATTGACGCCTCATATTTCGATTGCGCCTAAAATACAAAGCATTCAGATCAATAAAAAAACGCTTGATCTCCATACGAAGCCAATCAAGATATACGAAAATACGCCTTTGAATGTTCAATTCAATGCACTTGCTTTTCCAGGCGATAAAATCCAATATCAATATAGACTTGTTCCAATAGAAGAAAATACATTTGTAGAACAAAATGATTTTTGGAAAGCAGCATCCAAGGAGAATGATTTGATGCTAAACGTTGAAATCATTGGAACGTATTTACTTCAAATTCGAGCCAAGCAAAACGGGGGCTATCAATGGAGCCCAATCAACTCTAAAGTATTAGAAGTACAGCAGATTTGGTACAAAAAGTGGTGGGTTATCGTAGCGGCAATCGCATTGGTTCTATTTCTATTTGGGAGTTCTATTCGACTGTTTCTGTTGCAACGCATTCGTGCATTGGAACGCCTATTGAGCCGCCGAGAAAAAGAATTAGCGGCAAAGGAAGTTGTTATTCAAGCGCAATACGAAACCCTAGACGACCAGCAAGAAGAGCTAGAAGAAGCCATGTCCAATATCGCGACCTTGCACCTAATCACTAGCAAAATTCATCCAAATTCTTCTTGGGAAGATATCATTGCTGCTATTGGAAAAGCCATAGAACAGTCTATTGGGATAGAAGCTTTTGAGTTGGTTTTTTTGAACGGAGATGTGCTATCGTATAATGGCTATTCCAATCAAGAGAAAGATAATTTGACTACTCGAAAAGGCAAATATGATCCAAAACGCAGCTTAACTGCCTACGCGCTCGCCAACAGTAAGGACTTGACTATCAATGATTTTGAAGAGGAGCACACCAAGTACGTGCGCAAGAAAGCGAGCTATCGTTTTCAGTCTATGCTGTTCATCCCTTTTGAACTATTGAATCAACAAAAAGCAGTGTTTTGTGCTTATCACACGCAAAAAAGTCAATTTGAGAAACGCGATATTTTGATGCTGAAAGTGTTAGTAGATTACTTAAGATTGAGTACAGATAGCTATTCAGCATGATTTTATTGTTTTTCAGTCGTCCACTTCGATTTTGAAATGCGCTCGGCTTCGTTTTTCAAATCAACGGTGAAGGGGATTTACACTTTTCATACCCACTTAAAATAGATATGTTATGGTAGCGACTTTGCTACCTTAGGAATTAAGGAATAGGATATTCAAAAAAGTGGGCTAGTTTTCATCTAAAAATGCCCTTATCACTGAACTCAAACGACAAGGCAACAACCGAACAGAAAAAAAAATGTTCTGCTAATAAAATACATAGATTTTAAAGAAATATTGCATTTTTGCGGAAGCACAAACGGTTAAGAGCTTGTCTAAAATTAGCTTTTGAGGTAACTGCTGATAAATTTTGTTTTTTACAAGGCAGGAGGAAAGAGCATAACGGGTTATTTGACTGATCGAGTAAGTCCGTACAAGAGAAAATTTGACGCAGGTAGCCCAAAGTGTTTCTAAATTGAAAAATGGAAAATAATTATGGCTGAAGTAATTACGATGCCTCGCCTGAGCGATACGATGGAAGAGGGAAACTTAGTAGAATGGCACAAAAAGGTGGGAGAGGAAGTAGAAACGGGAGAACTCTTGGCAGAGATAGAAACAGACAAAGCGACAATGGATTTTGATAGTCCTGCGGATGGTTTTCTGCTGCATATTGCTGTGGAGCAAGGGGCAGTGCCAATTGATTCTGTCATTGCAGTGATCGGAGAAGAAGGCGAAGATTGGGAAGCGGCAGTTGCCGAGGCATCGGGTGGAACTTCCAGCGATGATAATAGTATCAATGTTGAGACGAACGAGGAAAAAGTGGAAGCACCTCAAGCATCTACTCCAGAACCTCTAAGTACTACGGTTGCAGATAGTACAGGTTCTGCTGCTTCTGATAGCAGAATCAAGGCTTCTCCACTAGCAAAGAGTATGGCAAAAGAGGCGGGCATCGCCTTATCGAGCATCAGCGGCAGTGGAGACAACGGAAGAATTGTGAAGCGAGATGTAGAAGCGGTATTGTCACAGCAACAATCGGCTGTGCCCGCTATGCAAGAAAGTGCGCCTGCTCCCGAACCTACGCCTGCGCCCACGACCACTCCTGTGCCAAAAGAAGAAACACCAACAGTGCCGAGTGTCGTTCCATTTAGCTTTGCAGCTAGTGGAGAGAACTATGTCGATAAGCCGGTGACCCAAATGCGTAAAGTGATCGCCAAAAGATTAGGCGAAAGTAAGTTTACGGCGCCACATTTTTATTTGACAATAGAAGTGGACATGGAGAATGCAGTAAAATTGCGCAAACAATTGAATACCGTATCGCCTGTCAAAATTTCTTTCAATGATCTAGTAGTAAAAGCCGTCGCTAGTGCATTGCGCTCGCATCCTGCGGTGAATGCCGATTGGATGGGCGACTTTATTCGAGAAAACACCAATGTCAATATAGGTGTGGCGGTAGCAGTGGAAGATGGCTTACTTGTACCCGTCATTCGTCATGCAGATATGAAAACGCTTTCTCAAATCAATACGGAAGTGAAAGAAATGGCGGGAAGAGCAAGAATCCGTAAACTACAGCCACAAGAAATGCAAGGCAGCACTTTTACCATTTCCAATTTAGGGATGTTCGGCATAGAGGAGTTCACAGCAATCATCAATCCACCCAATGCTTGCATCCTTGCTGTTGGTGGAATTGTAGAAAAAGCTGTAGTGAAAGAAGGCGAGATCGTAGCGGCAAAAAGAATGAAGGTGACCTTGTCTTGCGATCACCGAGTGGTAGATGGCGCAACGGGCGCTCAATTTTTAAATACCTTTAAAGAAATATTGGAAGATCCTATTCGTATTCTAGTGTAAGGAGAGAAGCAGATTGGAGAAGACAAAAGTCAGGCGTAAAATTACTCATCATTATAATGTGCCTTTGCCTTAGCCCCGAAGCACACCCAGCGAAGTCTGCGAAAAACTCTTTGCGTAGCTCTGCGGTTTACTTATCAGTCACTCTCCTTACAAAGTATTCAGTACGAAGAACATGCTAAGGCAAAATTTAAGTCAAAAATTACAACAAAAGCTTTCTCCCCAACAAATTCAGTTGATGAAATTGTTACAGATTCCTAGTGTGAATCTGGAACAACGCATCAAAGAGGAGCTAGAAGTCAATCCTGCGCTAGAGGAAGCAGAACAAAAAGCCGAAATTCAAGAAGAAGCCGCTGATAACCAAGAAGAAAACTACGAACTAGAAGAATACATCCAAGACTACATAGATGATGATCCTTACAGCTACAAATTGCGGCTAGATCGCTCCAGTGAAGAAGAGGACAGAAGCATCCCCATTGCCGTTGAGGCGTCCTTCCACGATTATTTAGAAGATCAACTCTATTTACTCAATCTACAAGACGAACAAAAAGAAGCCATTGCGCTCCAGATCATTGGTAGTATAGATGATGATGGCTATTTGAGGCGTCCCATTGTCTCGATTCGAGATGATTTGATGTTTGCGCAAAATATCTTTGTTGAGGAAAAAGAGATTGAGGAATTACTCCAAAAAATCCAGCAGTTTGAACCTGCGGGCGTTGGAGCGAGGAATCTTAGGGAAAGTTTGCTATTGCAATTGAGGAACAAGCTGGAATCGGATCGACTAACACATTTCGAGCATGTCGAAGCGATGGCATTGGCGGAAGAAATTATTGATCGTTATTTTGACGAATTTTCTAAAAAGCACTACCAAAAGCTGCAAGAAGAATTGCGCATTAGTGAAGACCAACTAAAAGCAGCCATTGATGAAATCATTCAACTCAATCCAAAACCGACCAGTGGTTTTTCTAGTGGTCGCGCTAGCACACAACAATACATTACACCCGACTTTACCGTAGAAAATTACAATGGAGAATTGCGTCTGTCTCTCAACAATCGAAATGTACCTGACCTACGCGTAAATAACACTTATAAAAACATGCTTCAAGATTACAGCAGAAGCAAAAGCAGGAGCAAACAAGAGCAAGAAACCGTTCAGTTTGTTAAACAAAAAATAGATAGTGCACGCTGGTTCATAGATGCGATTCGGCAACGCTATCAGACCATGTACAAAACCATGTTGGCGATTTTAGAATATCAACAAGACTACTTCTTGACAGGCGATGACCGAAATTTGCGTCCTATGATATTGAAGGACATCGCGGAGATTACCAATTTGGATATTTCTACCATTTCGAGAGTAGTGAACAGTAAATTTGTGCAGACGGAATTCGGAGTAAAAAGCCTAAAAACCTTCTTTTCCGAAAGCATGCAAACCGACAGTGGCGAGGAGGTTTCGACCATTGAAATCAAAAGAGAATTGGAAGACATCATCAAAGAAGAAAGCAAACGCAAACCACTCTCCGATGATAAGCTCGCCAAATTACTCAAAACAAAAGGCTACAACATCGCGCGCCGAACGGTTGCTAAATATCGAGAGCAATTGAATATTCCAGTGGCAAGGTTGAGAAAAGAACTTTAAGAAAGTATCAAAACTCAGAGGCAATGCCAACACTCAAAAAATGGAAAAGAGCGAAATTATACACCTGACTCACATCCGCACCACCTTCGATGATACGATAACCAATTTTTCCAAACAGCCGATCCGAAATAATATCAAACTCTAAGCCCGCAAATACATCTTCTGCTCTACCTTGCGGACCCACCAAAGCATCTCCAACCAACAAGAAAGACAAGCGAGAATTAAATTCCGTTTCTAGCAAAAAAGAAATCAAAGGAACGAAGCCCAAATCCGTATTTTCTGGTGTATTGCTGCCCTGCGTCAGACTAATACTAGCATCTCTAAGCAGTGCGGTCAAACCAAGTTCTAATCTAGTTTTTTCTCTCCTCAACAAAGCGTAGCGATAACTAAAGCGATAGGTATTAAATTGATAACTGCCACTCACTTCATCGGAAGGCTCGAATGTGCTATCTTCAAAACGAATACTTCTATCTTCTAAGCCATTGTAGTTAAAGGTTAGAGGCGCAGCCGTCAGGAGGAAAGTATGCTTATCTGCAAGGGTATAGCCCGCTTCTAGGCGTAAGTAAATTACAGGTTGATCCACTTCAAAATCATCTGTAAAGGAAAACAAATTACCTGCTCCTTGATCTCCATTGGGAGCGCGTACGTCATTGTATTGATTAAAAACCAATCCCGATTCAGAACTAAATCGAAACTGTCCATAGGCAAAAGAACTGACGAACAAGAACAGGCAAATACAAATAGGCCCAACTTGACTCATAATGCTTTTTTTTGATGAAACAGAGCCCAATCTATGGGTGTTCGACTTTTTGAAAAATACCAAACAACTCTTTATCTGCTCTTGGTGGTATTGAATTGTAGCTGCGCTCAAAAGTATGGACTTGAAAAAGCGGTGACAGATAGCTCAAATATTCTTCCTTTGTGCCACCAAAAGGACGCTTTTCTAAATTATCTTCTAATGGAAAATCGAACCATAGACCGACTAATTTGCCGCCTTCCAACAGCAATTCATGCATTTTTTTGGCGTAAAGTTGCCGATTAGAAACCGTCGGTGGAAAAGAGCAAAAAAAGGTTTGCTCAAAAATCAAGTCGTATTGCCCTTGATGCTCAAAAAAGTTGTCCTCTAGTAATTGGGCTTTTGGAAAATTAGGGACACGCTGCTGAAAAGCCCTAAGCGGCGCGCTAGAAATGTCCAAGATGTGCACATTAGAAAAGCCTGATTGAAACAGATATTCTGCCTCATAAGCGTTCCCTGCTCCAGGAATCAATACGTTCAAATTTTTGTCTTCCAATTGGTCAATGTACGTTTTGATAGGCGTAGAAGGAAAACCAATATCCCAGCCCATACGCCTAGCAGTATAGCGTTCTGACCAATAGGCTTTTTGTTCTTTTGTATCTTTAATATCTGTCATAAAAAGTGTAAATTATTCCAAACATAAACCATAGCCGCCACAAAATGTTCTTATTTTGAAACAAGCATGATGTTGTTCATAAAAGTGATAAATCATAAGAGAAAAGAACTATTCCTTACATGTTCTTTGATGTCCTTAAGTGTTTTAAGAAAATGTCACACCTTCCAGTTGATATACGATAGAACTGCATATCGAACCTTATAAGAAAACTTCTTTTTGAATCTCCAAAAAGGTAACTACTTTCCCTTCATTTCAGGATATTTTGTATATTAGCGGTGTCTTTGCATACTATGACTAAAATATAGAAATTTCCTTACTATTTATACAGCAGACTATCAATAGGATGTAGTATAACTTTGTATGATTAAAGAAGCGAATTTGATTTTCGGTAATTTGATGATCGCTTACTTACCAGATCACCATACAAACAAATCACCAAAATCATTATAAATAGTTTTGCACTGTTATACGCTCAGTCGGTATAAATAGCGTCAGGACTAAGTGAAGTCTTCCCTTTTTTTGAAACTTGTATCTCTTTTGTACGTCCTATTGATGTGGGTGTTTTTAGATACAAAAGAATCCTATCCCTCTACTGTTTCTGCTAGCTCATAGAATGTAAAAGATAAGAACTTCGTTCCTGCTTCCACAGGACGAGAAAAGATCATTAAAAGTGTCATAGTCAGTCGTTTACCATCAGCAGTACACTTGAAAATGATCCATAGAATTTCGTGAACATAAAAACATAAGCGATGATCATTAGATGTACTCGCCTTTTATTTTGTATGCTGCTCTTTGGATGCTTTGTCCAATCTTCCTTTGCACAATGCGGTCTTATTAACGGAAATTTAACGGTCACAAACACCAATGATGATGGGCCAGGTTCTTTGCGTTGGGCGATCAACTGCGCCAACGAACTGGAAGGCAGCAACAGAATCATTTTTCAGATTCCAAGCAATGGTCAAAACCGAAAAAACATTTTTGTCGGCTCGACGACGGGTGAACCGCTTCCTTCTCTAATCGACGAAGGAACAATCATTGACGGTTCTTTTCAGCCAGGCGCGACGGATCGTCCTCGAATCGTTCTGGACGGTGGTCGAGTAGAATGGGACGCACCAATCAATGGACTATTCATCGTAGCGGACAATTGTGAAATCTACGGACTTGAAATTCGCAACTTCCCAGACGACGGAATAGACGTTTTTGGAGCAAATAATGTGAAAATAGGTGCGCTTGCAAAAGGAAATGTCATTTACAAATGTGGCGAAGAACGAGATTTCTACGAAGGCGTTAATCCTAGCGGGCCGTGGGAAGGTAGCGGTATTGCACTGAGAAATGGCTCTAGTTTTTGTGAAATCAAATCCAATTTCATCGGGACGGATGCTAGAACGACCAATAATCTATCCAATGAATATTGTGGCATTTTGATTAGTGGAAATTCAAATGGTAACTTGGTTGGCGGTTCTGTTTTTCAAGAAATCAATGTCATCGCTTTCAATCCCACCGCCATACGCGTAGAAGGTTCTACCCAAAATCCATTGCTCGGCAACTCTATCGTTTGCAACGATACTGCCGCAATTGTCTTAGCCAATGGCGGAAACAATCTAAAAACTGCCCCTTCCATATTAATCGCCAACAATCGGGATATTTCGGGTCGAGGTATTCCAGGTGATCGAATCGAAATCTTTCTAAACATTTCAAGAGCTTGCCCTGAACAAGCCTGTCAAGGACAACTCAGCGTCGGCACGGCGAGAGTAGCTGCCGATAGCACTTGGAATTTCTTCATTGCAGGTACACCTAGTGTTGGAAACATCGACTTTTTGGAATACGATAGAGCAGCAGCTACTGCGACCGACGCTGATGGCAATACTTCCAATTTTTCTAGTTGCCGAATCGTCAATATTGATACCGAAAATTGCGCCGATGCGAATGGCAACATCATTGTTACCAACACCGATGACGACGGACCAGGTTCTTTGCGCGCCGCTATCGAATGCGCCAATAGCACTGCGGGCGCGAATACCATACAGTTCAATATCGCTGGAAATGGGCCGCACATTATCAATGTTGGGGCAAGCACCCAGCAAGCCTTACCAACGCTGACGGATAACAATACGATCATAGATGCAAGCACCCAAAACGGCTTTTCTGGACGACCACAAATTGTTTTGAATGGAAATACGACTACTTGGAATGCACCAATCAATGCACTATTTATTAATGGAAATAATTGTGAGGTTTATGGCTTAGAAATCCGTAATTTTCCTGATGACGGTATTGATATCACAGCAGCAAATAATGTGATCATCGGCGAGGCAGGCAAAGGAAATGTGATTTACAACTGCGGCATAGAGCAAGATTTCTGGCCAAACATCAATCCTTCTGGTTCTTGGGAAGGTTGCGGTATTGTTGTGAAAGGTGGTAGTAGTAATTGTACGATCAGTGGAAACATCATCGGTACGAATTACAACCAAAGCTTGAGTGTTGGTAATGAATTTTGTGGCATCAATATTGGTGGTCAAGTGCGCAATGTACTAATTGGTGGAGAAGATACCGCTGCTGGAAATATTATCACCAACAATCCAACGGGCGTTCTAATTGGTACAACTGCCACTAGCATTCAATTACATCAAAATTCCTTTGTTTGCAATGATACTTTAGCAATTGGTTTGCGGGGCAATGCAAATGCTGGAAAAACGCCTCCCGTTATCACCGATTATACAGAAAGCATCGTAGCGGGCACCGCCAATGCGGGCGACCTAATTGAAGTATTCATTTCAAGCACCGCCACTTGTCCTGACCAAGCCTGTCAAGGGCAAACTTTTCTGGGTAGCACCAGGGCAGGAAACAATGGAAATTGGGAATTGCAATTGGGCGCATCCGATAGCCGATTGTCCCTAGAAGTCGTCACCGCTACTGCTACTGATGCGAGCGGCAACACGTCGCCTTTTGCGGATTGCTTTACCAAAGCAGAAGTCAATTGCGATAATTTTTCGGCTTCCATTCCCCAAAATCAACGGCAAGATGTCACTTGTGGTAAAGACAATGGTGCATTTGTACTTTCCGTGACGGGCGGAACAGCACCTTATACTTATGACATCGGAAACGGGCCGCAATTGAGTCCACGTTTTGAAAATCTGGCGCGTGGCACTTATTCCGTCACTATAATGGACGCCAATGGTTGCGAAGCCACACAAGCCACCGCAATCAATGAAAGCGATCCTTTGAGTCTGATTATCGTCGATCAAGAAAATGCGGTTTGTGGACAAGCAAGAGGACAGTTTTCTGTCTTGGCCTTTGGTTCGGTTGCACCTTACACTTA
>JBCCRX010000060.1:0-21798 GCA_039201015.1 Bacteroidota bacterium
TGAGGTTCTTGACAAGATATTTTTGTGCTAATTGAGGCAGAAAAATCGCGTATAGCCCCCGCTACATAAGACTTTTTCTAACGAAAAGTAGCGCAAAAAGATGAAGTCAAGAATCTGAGGTTATTTGTGCGTCGTTCCTTAGTTCATAAAAAGAAAGGGTTCTTTGACGATTTTTGCAATTTCTCAAATTCCCTAAGTAAGACTTTTGAAGTTTTAGAACCAAAAGTATTGAAAACAGCGCTTTTTAGCTTAGAGGTTATTTGAATGTCACTAAATTTTAAAAAAAAATGATAAAAAGGTACTAAGTAGGTTTACCTAATTATTTAGGTAATAAACTTGTGTAAAGTGTTCATTATAAACAATTTAAACAAATAAACAGCTTAAACAAATAGGTAGAACTACTTACTTGCGTAACATGAGTTATTATTTCAATAAATGGTGCAAAAATGGCTCGTGGGAAAAAGCGTATGGTGCTTTGCTACAATAGTCCGTGCAATTTTTGAACCAAAAAAGGACACAACAACCTCCTGCCTCACGCCTAAGGCGGACAGGGTAAGGTGGTCAAGAAGAACACAAAGATTTGATATTCAAAGAGTTGAATTTCCACTATTTTATCCTACAATCTTTCCTTCGATCCAAAGCTTCTGCATAAAGAAAAAATTTTTACAAAAAAAAATCGATAAGTGTCCAATTCTCAAAATCTCACTCGTCATGGGGGTGAAATTTATTAATAACACTTTAATTTTTACATCATGACAAACTTACTAAAAACATTATTTATCCTATCTTTCGTAGCTATTACCGTTTCTTTATCCGCTCAGCAAAAAACCATCCGAGTGGTCACTACTCAACAAATTGAAGCCTCTTGTGAAGCAGCCTTCGATTTACTTCGTAACTTCGAGCGATTCCCTGAATGGTCTCCCTTCGTAGTCACTGATCCTGAGCAGAAGCATCATGTAACGGGTGAAGTCGGACAAATTGGTTCCGCTTTTCATTGGGAAGGCGTTGCCGAGAAAAGTGAAGGTAAGCAAACCTTAGCGGTTCTAAAAGACAATGAATATTTGCGTATGGAATGCGATATTACCAAGCCGTTCAAAGATCAACCTACTTTTGAATATCAATTGACAGAAACTGCCAATGGTGTAGTCGTCACGCAAACTTTTGAACTCAAATGCTCTGGCTTTAGCCGTTTTATGATGCGTCTTTTTGGTGTCGAAAAACAAATTGCTGCTACTAATGAGTTGGGTTTGGAGCGATTGAAAAACCTCTTGGAACAGGAAACTCAATTAGTAACGGTCAAATAATAACTTCCCGATTTATGACGGCATCTTTCGTCCTGCTACTGCGTTGAAAAGCCTCGCCAGCCGAGAGGATTCCTATGTTTTTCGCCTTGTATCAGAACAAAATCTGCTCGGTCAAAATGTGGAACTTATTGTTTGTCCGTTACTTAGCCATTTCAGAATAATCTTTCTTTTTTCTAATCGGCTAAGAGATTTGCTAAATCTCAGAGATTTAGTAAATCTGCGCTATGGATTTTTTGCATACATATAACCGCTCCAACCTGATTACTCATTTATTTTCAAAACAAAAAAAATCGTACAATGAACGAGTTTATGATGATTTTCAGACATGTCCCTAATCCCGCTTACGAACCTTCTCCACAAGACTTAGCAGCAGAAATCAAGAAATGGCAAGATTGGATTGGTGGCATCGCAGCACAAGGGAAATTTGTAGGTACCAATCAACTATCCTACGAAGGCAAGACCGTAGCACCAAGCGGTGTTATCACAGACGGACCTTATGCCGAAGTAAAAGAAGTCGTAGGAGGCTATGTATTTGTGAAAGCGGAATCTTTGGAAGAAGCGATCGGTATGACGGAAGGTTGCCCAATGTTTGATCACGGCGGCACGGTGGAAGTGCGAAAGATTATGCCAGCCGAGTTTTAAACCTAATCTAGAACGACACGAAGTTCTGTTGTTGTCCAGCAAATTCCCGTTGCTGGACAACTTCTAAATAGCTTGAAATTATCCAGCAATAGGAAATTGCAGTATAATAGGAAAAATAACTATTCACCTAAAAAAAATAGAAAAATGAAAGATATATTCAAACAAGATACAATAGATGCCTTCAAACTAAGAATTGCAAATATCACAGCAGATTCAAGCGCGCAATGGGGCAAAATGAATGCTTATCAAATGCTGAAACACTGCACAGAAAACGATAAAATGATGACGAGCGAACGCCAATTCAAGCGGCTGTTTATCGGCAGAATTTTTGGCAAAATGTCCTTGCGTTCCAGCACCAAAGATGACAAACCATTGGCTCGAAATTCGCCTACACATCCCGATCTAATTATCAAAGAAAGTGGAGATGTGGAAACCCAAAAACAAGCTTGGCTCAAAGTGTTAGAAGGTTACTACACGAAACCTGCGGCTACCTTTGAGCAGTTCACGCATCCCTTTTTTGGGAAAATGACACCACAGCAAATTAGTATTTGGGCGTACAAACATATTGATCACCATTTGCGGCAATTTGGGGTGTAGTTTTCGTTTTTTTGAAACATTTAAGGACATGTAAGGGCATATTAGAAGTGATTTGTTGAGGTAAATTTATATATGCTTTGCGAATTTAGTATATAGGCGTGTAAACACATGACCACCACTTGCGGTAGTTTGGGGTGTTTTTGAAACATTTAAGGACATATAAGGGCATTTTAGAAGTGGTTTGTTGGAATAGTTAATGGTGTTTATACATGCTTTGTGACTTTTATGCCCTTTTATGTCCTTAGGTGTTTAAATTACTCGTACCCTAAGATATAACACATCTTACAATAAGCGATGCAACCGAACTTAACACAACTTTTCCGAACCGAATACAGTAAGTTAGTCGCCGTCCTCTGCAAGAGTTTTGGATTGACCAATATCCAACTCGCAGAGGACATTGTGAGCGATACCTTTATTGCGGCAGCGGAGACTTGGGGTAAGAAAGGACTGCCTCATAATCAGGTGGCTTGGCTATATACGGTTGCTAAAAACAAAACCCGCGATCACATGCGTCGAAATAAAGTATTCAAAGAGAAAGTGCAAGTCGATGTGCAACGTAGCACGCCCGAATCGACGGAAATTGCCTTGGATTTTTCGACCCAAAATATTCAGGACAGCCAATTGCAAATGCTATTTGCGGTTTGTCATCCTAGCATATCGGAGGAAGCGCAGATTGGTTTGGCATTGCGGATTTTGTGTGGCTTCGGGATTGATGAAATTGCGGATGCTTTTCTATCCAATAAGCAAACGATTAACAAACGCTTGTTCCGAGCGAAAGAAAAATTGAGAAAAGGAAACGTACCTATTGAATTTCCAAAACAGACTGAACTGCCCCTGCGCTTGGAAACGGTCTTGCGAACACTTTACCTCTTATTCAATGAAGGTTATTATTCCATTTCTTCCAATAAATCCTTACGCAAAGACTTTTGTTTGGAAGCGATGCGCCTAACCTATTTACTGACCCAATACGCGACCACCGATCAGCCGAAAGTCAGTGCGCTATTGAGCTTGATGTGTTTTCATGCGTCTCGCTTCGATGCGCGCTTGGATGACAGTGGTGCTTTTGTGCTGTACGAAGATCAAAACACCTCGCTTTGGGATACTGCTTTAAAAGAAAAAGGCGAACTTTATCTTAATCGTTCTTCCACAGGCGATACTTTATCTAAATATCATTTGGAAGCTGCCATTGCTTTTTGGCATACCGAAAAAGAAGATTCGGACGAAAAGTGGGACAATATTTTACAATTGTATAATTATCTATTGCAAGTAGAATATTCGCCCGTGGCGGCTTTGAACCGAACCTATGCACTTGCCAAGACCAATAATAGGACAAAAGCCATTGTCGAAGCACAAAAGATTAACTTACAAAAGCATCATTTGTACCATTGCTTATTGGCGGAATTGTATGGAAAAGAGGACACAGCAAAAGCATTGATGCACTTAGAAAAAGCCCTGCGATTGGCGAAAAGTGAAGGCGATAAACGATTGATAGAGCGGAAGATAGCAACTTTAAAATAAAGGATAATGAATAAAATCTATGCACTACTTGTTCTTGTGTTTCCATTGGTTGTTACAGCACAAAATACTTGGCTAATCGAAGATTCCAATAGCTTTGACTACTATCTTAGTACAATCGTGAAAGACGAGCAAATTGTTGGATCGACTCGAAAAAATGCACTAAAAGAAATGGTTGGAGGTTTAGAGTAAGCTTATCATCAATCAGGAAAATACTACACAGGCAAGGGCGCATCTGATGCTATTGAAATTGCGTCTTTATCAGTCATCTGATTCGATATTTTTTAAAGTATTGATAATTTGAGCAAAAAGTGAATCCAACTCAATCTCTACAGGCATCAACTCCAAATGGTCATCGCGTATATAGAGGCTAGTAGTTGGACGGCGTCCAGCTCAGCGGTTCTGTCTAAAGGGCTTCTTGAATTTTTTCTGCGAAAAAATTCGTGTTTCATACACATAGATTAAATAGTGTCCATAAGTGAAATCTAGCACAATATTAAACGATGAAGCCACCTGCTTGTGTAGGTGGGTTTTTTCGTTTCTATACCTTGTGCCAAGGACATCAATACACATATCCATTCCATATCTTAGACTACACTTTCTTACCTTTGCTTCAAAACAAGCAAAATGTTAAGTAAAAACGCAATATTCATATATATTTCCGTCTCAGTAGTACTTCTCTTCTTTCTGATGAACTGTGAACCAGAAGATAGTACTCGTTCAGATGCCAAAGAACAGATCTCCATTAATTCAAAAAAAAGAACGCAAGGAAGCACAAAAGGTATGGTGTTGATTCCAGGTGCTGCTTTTCAGATGGGAGGCGACAACGAGCAGGCGCGACCCGATGAATTTCCGAAGCACGCCGTTCGGGTGGATAGTTTTTGGATAGATGAAACGGAAGTGACCAACCGCCAATTTCAGGTATTCGTAGAGGCGACGGGCTATGTGACCGTAGCGGAAAGACCCATTGATTGGGAGGAAATGAAGAAAGAATTACCACCCAATACGCCTAAGCCACCAGATAGTATTTTGCAGCCTGGGGCATTGGTTTTTGTACCCACCCAAACGCCCGTCTCCTTACAAGATTACTCGCAATGGTGGTCATGGACCATTGGAGCAAATTGGAGACATCCAGAAGGGCCAAATAGTAGCATCAAGGATAAACTGGATCATCCTGTGGTGCAAATTGCTTGGGAAGATGCCGTCGCTTACGCAGATTGGGCAGGTAAGCGTTTACCAACCGAAGCAGAGTGGGAATGGGCAGCAAGAGGCGGAACGGAAGGCAATATCTATCCTTGGGGCGACGAAAACATCAATGAAGGCGCAACGAGAGCTAACTTTTGGCAAGGACTATTTCCTTATCAAAATACAGAGCAAGACGGCTATTTCGGCACGGCACCCGTAAAAACTTTCTTACCCAATGCTTATGGCTTGTACGATATGGCGGGCAATGTCTGGGAATGGTGTTCGGATTGGTATCGAAACGATTACTATCAAGATGTAGTCAGCAGCGTCCAGCAGAATCCGAGTGGTCCAAGTCGCAGCTTCGACCCCAACGAGCCTTACACGCCCAAACGCGTGACCAGAGGTGGTTCCTTCCTCTGCAACGACGATTATTGTTCGGGTTATCGAGTGGCTAGTCGAATGAGTTCTAGCCCAGATACAGGGCTCAATCATACGGGTTTCCGCTGTGTTTTGGATGTGCAGTATGTAGCTCTAGGTGCAGGAAAATGACTCTGGAATTCGCAAAACAAGCCAGATAAGGGAGTAGGTTATATTTTACCTACTCCCTTATCTCATTACAAGCACAAATTCCTACCTACAAGTCACGCGAAATATCTGCATGCAAGTGACCAATTTTAAAAACGCAAGTCTCTATATCAATTTTAGAGTAAATAGAGACAATCAGTGACATATTCATCATTCAAATTTTTAAAAAATTACGAATGCTTCACCGCACTGGAGAGGTACTTTGTGGTTCTATCTGTGTGCACTATTCGATGAAGCAATTGAAATAATTCTGGCATTTTCTGAGCTATCCAATCATTGTACACTAATTATCTACCTCAGTTTCAAATAGAAAATAAGCTGTTTTTAGCAAATCGTGCTTTCCTAATTCACGTTTTGCTGAAACTGATATTAAAAAAATAGATTCACAGCAGCACCCCCTTACACAATCAAAATTAAATACCGTGTAAACTAAGTTTCTTTGTATTTTAGATAGGGGAGTTTGAAAGAGGAAAAAGGGTTTTAGAAAAACCTTTTTTCCTCCCTCACCCCTTTTTCGACGGCAGCAGATGGGTTTTTTGAAGCTCGAAATTCAAAGGAATTTCTCGCTTCTCAAAATTAAAACAAACTTAGTTTATAGTATATTAAATTTTATTTTTTGACTCTTACAATTAGCGAAATCTAAGTTCCTAAAATAAATGAACATGAAAAAATTAATTTTATTATTCTTTATTGTACTGGCATTTGTGTTACCCAATTTTGCCCAATTCACTACCGTCACTTATGATTTGGAGCGCAATTGGTTCAACGAAGGACAGCCTTTGCCCGCCGAACAAGCCATGATCATTAAGGGCATTGTAAAGGACGAAGTGGACTTGATCGAATTCAATATTTTATCTGCAAAAAGAGGAGATGAACTTTATCAAGCGACTTGGATGAAACAAAATGCTAATGAATTTGCGATCACCGTACCCTACATGCTGCGTGCTTCGGATCGCTACGACTTCCGAATCGATTTATTCCAAAACTTGTCCAGCACAAAAAAACAAGAATTACTCAATGATTTGAAAGCCACACTAGCTACCTATGTAGATGTAAATATAGCAGGCGAAAAAGACCTTAAACTACTAAAGAATAGCAAGAAGAGCCTGAAAGAGTTGCAAACAATTACAGAAAAAACACTGATGCCTTACCGCAATAAGAATGGATATTGGGCATCTGAATTTTCAGAAGTGGTTCGCCTGAAATTAGAACAACTGGATAAAGCAGACCTAGAAGTAGGCTATGTAAAAGGCGATAGCAGCACGACCCGCCAGGCAGTCCGCTCTAATAACCGCACCAACTTAATCAACGAATTGAAAGCACAAATTGCTAGAGAAGCTAACCGTATTTTAGATACAGATGTATTGGTATTGAGCAGTAGTCGTTCGGTAGATGATTACGCTACGAAGAAGAAAGCCAATAGTTTGGCGATTAATGTCGGCTACGGCGGCGTCTATCTGGATGGTGATTTGGATGATTTAGATTATGATGCTGCTCCTTATCTAGGGATTGCTTTTCCCTTGGGCAATAGCGTTTTGGGTTCTAGGTTTTTAAGCAATACTTCGGTAACGATGGGCGTATTTTTGAATCAATTCGAGGATAATGACGGTAAGCGGATTGAGGGCTTTGTCATTGATAATCCAATTTATCTAGGTTTGGACCACAAATTATTTCAATTCATCCGCCTCAATGTTGGCGCAACTTTTTTAGAAGCAGACAATAGCATTGACCAATCTATGAGTAGTAGCAATATCTTGATTCGCCCTTATGTCGGTTTAAGCGCCAGAATTGATTTATCAGTGAAATTAGGAAAGTAAATCTTATAAGTACTTGCACCTATTTGTTTAAGTACTCGATTTCACGCCCAATTTCTTCTCGAAGAAATGATTGCTCAGGAAAGTCAAATGCAGACGGGCGATATCCGTATTGCTCTTTAGAAAGGATTATGCTGAATAGCGGTCGCTATTTCCTTTGGTGTTCGTATGATAACGGGAACATCGTAGCCAAATTTTTCTGTGATGGCATTTTCAATTTTTTGTGCTAAAATAGCAGGTTCTATCACTTCCTGCACATCAAAAAAGACATTTCCACTTTGGATGTAAGTGCTCACGGAAGTAAAATTCATTTGCTCAAACAAGGATTTTAAATCTGCCATTAGGAGTTTCCGTTTTCCACCCACATTGATGCCTCGTAAAATGGCTATTCTTTTGTTCATTGTTTTTTTCGATTTTGAGTTAGTTTGGAGAAAATGTGTCACTTTTCTACTTGGGTTTATTCCCGGTTTTATCAATCAAGTACCATGAATTAGAGCTTGTTTGGATTTTATCGTCCTGATAACCAACATTTTATGAACCTGACGTTGAAATAAATTGCTCACTTATCCCGACCGTGTCTGCCTCACCGTGTCCGCCTTAGGCGTGAGGCTGATAAACTCACAATTGATTTCTTAGTCAAACTGTGTCCGCCTTAGGCGTGAACCATAAACTATTGATTATCAGTTAAATAAATTTCCAAACAAGCTCTTACTTTCCCAAATATAGTGGTCGTGCTTTTTTACTGGTCTGCAATTTTTAGAAACTTTTGCATATCCATTTGAAAATGGATATGCAAAGTCAAATTGACAAGGGATGACGATCTCGCCAAACTTATTGGCATAGCCTATTTTTCCATTTCTTACTATTCTGAAACGTCCCTCTTTCAAATAATCAGGACCATTATCAAAAGGAAAAATTTCATAAAGAGTATTTTCATTGGTTCTAAATGAAATCATTCAGAACCTGATCTATTGTTCATTCTATTCCAACGCATGTAAAGATTTTGATAGTCAATGCCTCCTGCAATAACAATATGAATGCTCAAGCGTTTTTAGCTAAAAAACGTATATTTTAGCATGAAACAATTTACAATTATACTATTTTTTGCCTTTCCGTTCTGTTTTGCGGCTTGCCAATCCAATGATGATGCTTCCAAATCAGCAGAAGATACACAAGGACAGGAGGACAAAGTGGAAGTGCTTGAAACGGCGCAGAGTATGTCTAGTGAAGCACAGAAAGTACGTTATTTAGAAACCGCCATCGGGAAAGTGCCCGTTTACGATACTTTCGAGGGTGTACAAGCTTATTTTGAGAAGTCCAATGATACCACCTATGTCATCAATTTTTGGGCGACTTGGTGCAAACCTTGTGTGGAAGAGTTGCCTTATTTTGAGCAGATACAATCAGCATATAAGGATCAAAAAGTACAAGTTGTGCTGATCAGTATGGATTTTGAAAGAGCGTTAGAAAAGAAACTCATTCCTTTCTTAGCGGATCATCAATTGAAGTCAGAAGTTGTTGTTTTGGTAGATAATAAGTACAACAATTGGATTGATCGAGTGGACGAATCTTGGGGCGGCGCGATTCCAGTGACCATGATCTACAACGCCCAGCAGAAGAAGTTTTTTGGCGAACAATTCGATGATTTCGCAGACTTGGAAGGAGCATTGAAGAAGTTTTTGTAGGATAACTGAAACTTATCCAAGGGCTACTATTTTTTACCATTGCATTAGTATAGATTTGAGGTCTTGATAGTGTTTGACTGATGTTTACTCTTTCGGCTATTCGTTCAATATTTTCCTACTGCTACAATTTTTCATCTTGTTCTTATGTTTTTCTTCCTTTCCAAACTGCTTGCTTTTCTACTCAAACCACTAGTTTGGATATTGGCGATTCTGATATATGCCATTTGGACAAAAAAGCCCAAGCGAAAGCAAAAAAGCCTCTGGATCGCTGTTTCCTTTTTCTTTTTCTTCTCTAATGTTTTTATTGCCAACCAAGTCCTGCATTGGTGGGAAAAAGACGGATTAGCGACTAATCAAATTCAGGAAGGTGCGTATGATATTGCTATCTTGCTCGGTGGCTACGGCAATGCGTATGGACTGCCCCAAGATGGACGCTTTGTGTTTGCAGGTTCTGCTAATCGCTTCACGCAAACATTAGAACTCTACCGAACGGGCAGAGTCAAACGTATTTTATTGACGGGCGGTAAATCCGATATTCGACAAAGGAATAATTCGGAAGCCGTTGCGGCTCAAGCATTTTTGCTGCGTTTGGGTGTGCCAGAAAGCGATATTATTGTAGAAACCAATGCTAGAAACACTAGAGAAAATGCCCTTTTTACGAAAGCACTACTGGATGACATGGAACACGGTAAATGCTTATTGGTCACCTCTGCTTTCCACATCCCTCGCGCTAGTGCTTGTTTTGATGCCGTCGGTTTGGACTACACGCCCTACGCCGTCGATTATATGAAAGGAAGAAGCACCTATAAAGTCAGCCGCTTCCTAGTTCCTGATCCTGCTGCTTTTCAGATTTGGGGACTTTTATTGAAAGAATGGATCGGCCTGATTGCTTATAAACTTGTTAATTATGCCTGAACAAAAAAGTAATTGGACCACCTTAAAAACCGAAACTGTTTACGATAATCCTTGGATAGAAGTCACGCATCGCAAGGTCATCAATCCTTCGGGCGGAGCAGGGATTTATGGAAAAGTACACTTCAAGAATGTAGCGATTGGCATTGTGCCTTTGGATAAAAATTATCATACTTACTTAGTTGGACAGTATCGCTATACCTTGGATGCTTACAGTTGGGAAATTCCAGAAGGCGGTTGTCCCATTGATACTTTGCCGCTAGATACCGCAAAACGCGAACTATTGGAAGAAACGGGCATTCAAGCACAAAAATGGACGAAACTTTTGAAGCTCCACACCTCTAACTCTGTAACGGATGAATACGGTTTTGCTTATGTGGCGCAAGAACTAAGCTTTGGGGCAGCCATGCCCGAAGAAACCGAAGATTTACAAATCAAAAAATTACCATTGCAAGCAGCTTTTGATATGGTGATGCGCAACGAAATTACCGATTCGCTTTCCATTGCCGCTTTGATGAAAGCCATGTGGTGGTGGCAGGAAGGGAAGATTTGAATGATGAATTGACAAATGTTGAATGTCGAATTGACGGGAACACACATTCGTTTCGCCAATTTTATAGTTTGGTATAGGCGTGATTCTATTTTGCTTCAAACCGTATTTATTATTGAACTTAGACTTAAAGCAAGCCAAATTGCTCAAAATGATGCTGAAAATGTTTTTGACAATACAGTTTCCACTCATAGCGACTCAAGTCTCCGAAAGTAGGATTGAATGCCAGAAAGTTGGACTCGTTTTTGTATTGTTCTTTTACTGTATTTAAGCTGTCTATAAAAGCTGTTTTTGCTTCTTCTAGTGAGGCAAAACGCAAATCTTCCGTTTCGCCTTTCCGAAGCAATGCCAATTGAAAATTCTTGGGCATCTTCCGATGATTGTAAAGGCTTTCTGTATATTTTTCTAGTTTTTCCTCTGGTGTGGTGCGCTCGACTTTTATATTTCCCAAAGCCACTTGATTGAAAAACTCCAAATGCTCCACCATGTGTTGCGCCGTCATGATGCCCCACTTTGGAGACGTCTTTTCTGTCAGACCCAGCAGCAATTCTTCTACTTTTTCGATGCTGTACTCAAAAAAGGGCGATTTTTTTTGCACCAAAGTCAAAATCGTCGCAAAAGCAACCAATTCCATTTCTTGATCGAACAATTCTACGTACCATTTCACGACACCCGAAGGATGTTCTTTTCCTTTGCTATCTCGATCTCGTTTTTCCTTACACGTCAAGCGTACCTGAATTGTATCATTGTGATAGATGGGACGAAGAAAACGACACTCCTCTAAACCATAATTTGCACCTACGGGTCCCTTGGCAGGACTGACAAACAAACCCGCCGCTGCTGCCAATAGGAAGTAGCCATGCGCTGCTCGCTTTTCGAAGATCGTTCCATCCAGTGAGGTAATATCCGTATGGGCATAAAAAACATCCCAAGTCAGATTGGCGAAATTTTGAATATCGCTATCCGTAATGGTGCGTTTGTGCGTCAAAATAGACATGCCTGCTTGGATGTCCTCAAAATGATAACGGAAAGGATGCTTCGGGCTTTCCTGCACCTTTGCGCCTGCTTGATAAATACCTGTGACGGCAGTGATCGTAGTCGGCGTACCCTGTATGGCACATCTTTGTAGATAATGTTTGATGCCACGCATGCCACCCATTTCTTCGCCACCGCCTGCTCGTCCAGGGCCACCGTGCACCAAATAGGGTAGCGGAGAACCATGTCCAGTGCTTTGCTTGGCATTTTCGCGATTCAGTACCAAAATACGCCCATGATGACTGGCCGTATTTACGACATATTCCCTGGCAATATCATCATCGAAAGTGGCAATGGAAGATACCAAAGAGCCTTTTCCCATTTGTGCTAGTTCTATCGCTTCTTCTAGCGAAGAATAAGGCATGATCGTACTCACTGGCCCAAAGGCTTCTCGCTCATGAACTGCTGTATTTTGTAGCGGCTGATTGGTGCGTAATAAAATAGGACTGATAAAAGCCCCTTTCTGATAATCTGCTCCCAAGACTTCCAAATGTTCTAGATTACCATAGACAATTTCTGCTTCTTCCGAGATTTCTTGCACTGCGCTTCGCACGGCTGCTACTTGTTTTTTATTCACTAGCGCACCCATGCGCACTTCTTTCAATCTAGGGTCGCCAATACGAACCTTTTGTAAGGCTTTCCCTAGTGCGATTTGTACCTCTTCCAATAGATTTTTGGGTACGATGATGCGTCGAATTGCCGTACATTTTTGTCCTGCTTTTACGGTCATTTCTTTGCGCACTTCTTTGATGAATAAATCAAACTCCGCCGTGCCAGGTACCGCATCTTCTCCCAAAACCGCTGCATTTAAAGAGTCGGCTTCCATATTAAAAGGAACGGCTTTTTCAATCAGGCGAGGATGTGCTTTTAATATACGACCCGTGGCGGCAGAACCTGTGAAAGTGACGACATCTTGTGATTCGACGGTATCTAAAATGTGCTTGATTGTTCCGTTGATGATTTGCAATGCGCCTTCGGGTAAAATGCCCGAATCTATGATGACACGCGCCACGGCTTCTGCCAAATAAGAAGAAGAAGGCGCGGGCAAAACGACGGCTGGAACACCCGCCATCCAATTGACGGCGCATTTTTCCAGCATTCCCCAAACTGGAAAATTGAAGGCATTGATATGAACGGCTACGCCTCGTTTGGGCACCATGATATGATGTGCCATGAAACGTCCACCGCGTGATAGATCAATCGGTTCGCCTTCTACGTGATAGGGCTGATTTGGAAAATTTCTACGCAAAGAAGCGTTGGCGAATAGATTGCCAAAGCCACCTTCAATGTCCACCCAACTATCAGCTCTGGTTGCGCCCGTTCGGTAGCTCAGCTCATAGAATACTTCTTTTCTTTTGGTGAGGTAAAGCGCGAGTTTTTTAAGCATATTGCCGCGCTGCTGAAACGTCATTTTACGCAATTTTGCGCCTCCTGTGCTTCGCCCATACGCTAAAATCGCTGGAATATCCAAGCCTTCCGTAGCAATATTGGCGATCACTTCTCCTGTGACGGCATCGTGTACGGGATAGCCCGTTTCTTTTCCTGCTTTCCATTCACCTTGTATGTAGTGCGGTATTTTTTTCATGTTTCTCGTTTTTTAAACCACAAAGGGCACAAAGGGCACAAAGAAAATACATATAAATTGAGTGTCTGACTTTGTGTTCTTCTTGACCGCCTCAGGCTGTTGTTTCTTTGTGGTTCAACATCATATGCTTTCCAAGATGGCCGCATAACCTTGCCCCACCCCCACGCACATGGTCACCAGCGCGTATTTTTTATTCGTCAACTGCAATTCTAGTGCCGCAGAATAGGCGATGCGCGTGCCAGTCATGCCGAGTGGATGACCGATAGCAATTGCGCCACCGTTTGGATTAATGCGTGGATCGTCGTCTTTCAAACCCCAAGCTCGAATACAAGCAAGTGCTTGTGCAGCAAAGGCTTCGTTGAGTTCGATGATGTCCATGTCGTCCATATTCAATCCTGCTTTGGCTAAAGCTTTATTGGAAGCAGCAACTGGTCCGATGCCCATGATGCGCGGCTCGACACCTACCACCGCAGAACTGATAATTTTGGCTAGTGGCTTTAAATTATATTCCTTTAGTGCATTTTCCGAAGCGATAATCGTAGCGGCTGCACCATCGTTCAAGCCAGAAGCATTGCCCGCCGTCACGGTGCCGCCATTTTCTGCTTTGCGAAAAGCAGGACGAAGTTTTGCCAAAGTAACTAAGTTGGTATCTGGTCGAATGAATTCGTCTTGCTCAAAAAGAAGTGGTGCTTTTTTTCGTCGCGGTATTTCCACTGCAACGATTTCTTTGGCGAGACGTCCGTTGTGTTGCGCCTTAGCCGCTTTCATCTGCGACCAGTAAGCAAATTGATCTTGATCTGTTCGACTGATATTGTATTGATCGACTAGATTTTCTGCGGTCATGCCCATGCCGTCTGTTCCGTATAGTTCTTCCATTTTAGGATTGATGAACCGCCAACCAAAGCTGCTGTCGTGCATCTGAGCATCTCGACCAAAAGCTCTCGATACTTTGGAAATGACCCAAGGACCGCGTGTCATGTGTTCAACGCCACCCGCAATGAATAAATCACCATCTCCCGTTTTGATGGCTCTATTGGCGTGAATGATGGCAGATAGACCAGAAGAGCACAAACGATTCACCGTTTCTCCTGGCACTGACCACGGCAAACCTGCTAGCAAAGCACACATTCTAGCTACGTTACGGTTGTCTTCGCCTGCTTGGTTGGCGCAACCTAGAATGACATCTTCGTAAGCCGATTTTGGTATATTTGGATGTCGTTCTACTAATTTTTTAATTACCAAAGCCCCTAAATCATCCGTACGGACTGGAGACAAAGCACCTGTAAATTTTCCGATTGGTGTGCGGATACCGTCTATGATGTATGCGTTTTTCATTTTTAGTTTGTATTGGTTCTTTTTGTTTTTGATACCTTAATCGAAGTCAATTTCACGACTTGTTCGATAGACTGTTCCTCTAAAATAGTAATAGACTTCGCCTGTTTCATTCACAAGGGTTACATCAAAATCTGCTGTTTTGTGTGTGACGTTTAAGGCTTTTGCTTCTGCGATTAATTGCTCGCCCAACTTAGCGGATTTAGAATAAATGATGTTGGCATTAATAGAAACTGCTACTCTGCCGTAAGAACTGGAAGCGAAAGCCAAAGCACTGTCGGCGAGCGCGAAAGCCATACCACCGTGCAAAAGACCATAACCATTGAGCATGTCTTTTCTCACTTGCATCTTTAATTTGCAATAGCCTTCTGCTATATCCAGCAACTCTGCGCCCAACCACTGTGTACAGTAGTCTTGCTCCATCATTTTCTGATAGATTAGCTTTGGAATTTCTTTTTGCTCCATGTAAATTTTTGACACTAATAAATATTAGTACAAAGCTAATTATTATTAGTTTGAAGTAAAAGATATTGGTGAAAGAATACTTGTGTTAGGCTTACTTTGTAAAGAGGATGCTTATTGCAGTCTTTTCTTTAATTTTTCTACAAAATAAAAGCCTTGCTCCGAAGTAATATTCAGCGGCGGCAGCAGACGCAATACATTTGGATTGCTGGAAGAGCCTACAAAAATGTGGTCTTCGTAGAGCAATGCTTGGCGAAGTGCTTTGACAGGGAAATCTAACTCTACACCAATCATCAAACCGCTCCCACGCACTTCTTTAATTGCGGAAATGCGCATTAGTGCCGCCATGATTTGACAGCCCAAATGTCCTGCATGCGCCATCAATTTTTCTTTTTCAATTACTTCAAGTACAGCGATACCCGCAGCACAAGCAAGATGATTGCCACCAAAAGTTGTGCCGAGCAAACCGTACTTTGCTTCAAATTTTGGATGCAGAAGCAGTCCACCAATTGGAAAACCATTGCCCATGCCTTTGGCAATTGTGATCAGATCAGGTTGGATGTCGGTATATTGATGTGCAAAGAAACGTCCGCTCCTTCCATAGCCAGATTGAATTTCATCAAGTATTAAAACACTATTGTACTGATGGCAAAGTGCTTGTAGTTGTTTCAAAAAATCGGGATGTGGTAGATGAATGCCTCCAACGCCCTGTATGCCTTCCACGATTACGGCGCAAACATCTTCTTTGGCTAGACTTTCTGCGACACTTTCTATTTGATTTAATGGATGAAATTCAACCTCAAATCTTTTGTTGATGGGTGCTTTTATTTTATCACTTTGCGTAACGTTAACTGCCGCTGAAGTTCTTCCGTGAAAGGCTCTATGAAAGGCAATAATTTTGGTGCGTTCATTGTAGAAAGACGCCATTTTGAGCGCATTTTCGTTGGCTTCTGCACCCGAATTGCAGAGGAAAAGCTGATAACCTTCGCAACCCGATTGTTTACCTAGCAGCTTTGCTAATTTTATTTGTAAGGGATTTTTGACGGAATTAGAATAGAAGGAAAGTCTCTGCACCTGAGTAGAGAGCTGCTCCACGAAATGTGGATGATTATGCCCAATGGAAATGACTGCATGTCCGCCGTATAAGTCCAAATATTTATTGTCTGCTTGGTCAAAAATATAGCAAGCTTCTCCCTTGATAGGTTCAATATCAAAAAGTGGATAGACGTCAAATAATTTCATGTTTACATGATTAGGAAACGATAATTTTCAGATATGGATTTTATGACGCTCACCTGTTTGCTACTTCGTAAAAGTCATCACTCAAAATAATTCATGCTTCTACAGGTTCTTCTTCCAAGGATTTTTGCTCAATGATCGCGCGTTCGACTTCTTCCCTTTCTGGCATTTCTCCTTTGGCAAGCCAACGAACGCCCATTTTAATTTCATTACTGATTGAAAGCAATTGTGGCAATAAAAACAAGGTTAAGAAAGTAGCAATAAAGATACCGTAAGAAATAGAAATGGCCATGGGGATCAAAAATTGTGCTTGGCGGCTCGTCTCAAAAATTAAAGGTGCAAGTCCGGCAATGGTAGTGACAGAAGTGAGGAAGATCGCTCGAAAACGCGCTTTTCCTGCTTGATACAATGCTTCATCAAAAGACAATCCTTCGCGCAAAAAGCTATTGAATTTTCCGATAAGCACCAGCCCGTCATTCACCAAAATACCGATCAAAGCAATAATACCTAACCAAGATAGAATATTAATCGGAAAATCGTGCAGCCAATGTCCCCAACCGACACCAATTAAGCTGAATGGAATCAAAATGAAAAGCAAAAGTGGCTGTGTGTAGGAACGGAAAGTGAAAGCAATAATGGCGTATATCAAAAACAGAACAATTGGTACGACGAAGCCTACCGAATCGGTCAATTTTTTTGCCTCGCGATTTTGTCCTTCGTAAATGGGTTTCACGCTGGGATTTTTAGCGAGAATATTAGGCATGATATTCGCGCGAATGGAAGCTAGCATATCGGTCGCACTTTCTTTGGGATTTTTGAAATTGGCTTCTACCCTGATCTCTCTTCGACCTTCCAGATGATTGATCGCCACATCGCCCCTTTCGATGCTGTAAGTTGCGATTTCAGAGAGTGGCACGCGATTGCCCGAAGGCGTTTGTATGCGCATGTCATCTAGATTTTTGATCGAACTTCGCTCGTTTCGGTCGTAGCGCACCCAAACGCGAATTTCATCGCGCCCTCTTTGAAAACGCTGAACAGCTTGCCCAAAAAAGCCACTGCGCACCTGCGCCATGACGCTGTTTAAATTTAGCCCTAGCAAATAAGCATTGTCTTTGAGTTGCATTTTGATTTCTTTGATACCCGCTGGATCGTTATCAGAAATATCTTTGAGCTGAGGGAGTTGTTGTAGCTGTTGTTTGAGTTCTTGTTTGGCGGCTTTGAGTTCTTGAATATTGTTGCCTACCATTGAAATGGAAACGGGTTTTCCTCCAAAATTAGAGCCCGAGCCAAACTCTATGCTTTCGGCTTCATAGATTGTTCCTACGGCATCCCGCAAAGCATTCGTGATTTCATCAGAAGCAAAATCGCGCTCTTCTCCTGGTAATAAATTCAAATTGATAGTAGCATTGGCAGAGCCTGGACCAATACGCTTGATGACATTTTCAACGACTTGTTTATTATCCGTTTGTCGAGCAGTAAATTCTTCATTGACCGCCCAAGACGCTGCTTCTATGACACTGGCAATAGAATCAGTAATGAACTCACTTGTCCCTTGTGGCATCCGCAGCGTAATGGCAACTCGGTCACTAGCGACAGAAGGGAAAAAAGTACTTCGGATCATACCTCCTTGCAATGCACCGATAGTAATAATGACCAACGAAATGGGAATAGCGAGACCAAATAATTTATTTTGTAAGAAAAAGCCCAAAATAGGTGCGTAAACTCGATCTCTGATCCACATTAAGCCTTGTTCTGCGTAGCGATTGAGGATAAAACCTTTGCTATTTCTGTTTTTCAAGGCGCGTGAGTGGGCAATGTGGGCGGGCAGAATAATCAGGGCTTCGATGATAGAAACGCCCAAAGTCAGCATAACGACTATGGCAACTTCGGTGAAAAAATCGCCGATCCGTCCGTCTAGGAAAAAGAAGGTAGAGAAGGCAATAATCGTCGTAAGGATCGCGGAAATAATGGGCGGTACAACTTCTATCGTTCCGTCAATTGCCGCTTGAATGGGTGTTTTACCCTGCTCGTAGTGCTGGTAGATATTTTCCCCAATCACGATACCATCATCTACCAGTATGCCGATTACGATAATCATTCCAAAAAGTGACAATACATTGATTGTGATGAAGTTAGGAGCAAAAATAAACATCCCGAAAAAGGCAACGGGCAGACCGACTGCTACCCAAAAAGCAAGGCTCGGACGCAGGAATAGCGAAAGTAAAATCAAGACAAGCAAAATCCCGATGCCTCCGTTTTCCATTAATAGTTTCGTCCGTTGATTAATGGTAATAGCGGCATCCGCAATGGCGTTTAGTGATACATTGTTATTGGCAGCATTGAAGTCTTCTATGTATTCATTGACTTTAGCGGAAACAGAAACTAGGTCTTCATTATTCGTCGTACTGACTTGTCCTCTAATTGCAATGTCTCCATTGTAGTACAAGCGATCTGGATTTTCTGACCAGCGGTCGCGTACCCTTGCGACATCTCGCAAATGAATGACTTCACCATTCGGACTGGCTTTGACTACGATAAAATCCAGTTCATCACCATAGTAAGAACGATTGTTAGCACGAATTAAATATTCTTCGGTCTCGGTTTTGATCGTACCGCCCGTTGTGAGGATATTGGCATTCGCAACGGCACTCGCCACTTCCCCAAACGTCAAATTGTAGGCAAGCAAATCTTTCTCACGCACCGCAATTTCAATCTCTTCGGCAGGAAATCCTGAGATTTCGATCTGTGAAATGCCATCCATTGCTCGGATATCATTCTCTACATCGCGCGCAATTTTTTTCAAATTTTTCAAATCCACGCCATTTCCACTCACCGTGAAACTAATGGCTTCCGTTCTGTTTTCTTGCTTGGCGATAATGGGCGGTTCCATACCAATAGGGAAAGAAGGCACTTGATCTACCGCATTTTTTACATCTGCCAATACCAAGTCCGTATCGTATTCTGTAAAAACTTCTACCGTTATGGTCGCCGCATCTTCGGAAGAGACCGAAGTCACGCGATCTATGCCTGTCAGCCCGCGCAGATTGTCTTCGATTTTCAGGACGACGCCTTCTTCCATTTCTTCGGGTGAAGCACCTGGATAATACACCCGAATATTGATAATTTTAGATTCGTTGAGCGGAAAAAAGGAGGATTTTAAACTCAAAATACCTCCAATTCCAAACAATACAATGGCAAGCAGCAGCACGTTGACAGCTACAGGAAATTTTATAAAGTAAGCAATTACGTTTTTCATATAAATATTGTCAAATAAACAAATCAACGCATAAACAAATCAATAAAACCAATCAAAGCTCCGCCGCAGAGGTGATACTCAAATCTCTTTTTTCTTCTATTTCTTTTATCGGCATGCCTTCGTAAGCACCAGGCACGGGTTTGGCAAGAATTTTTGTGCCGTCTTCTAGTCCACGCACGATGACTGAACCTTCTTTAAAATAGATAGGCTCAATACTTTTCAGTTGAAGTGTACTATCCCCAATGACGTAGAGTTTTTCGTTGTTGATTAATAGTTTTCGATCTACCTCAAAGGTATTTTCTTCCTCTTTGGCTTTCACTTCTGCTTCCAGATACATACCTTCCCGTAAACCTTCTCCACTCACCTGAATGAAGGTAGCGATGGTTTGAGAAGCGGCATCTACTCTGCTATTGACGCGCACCACTTCACCTGTCCAAGACTTGCTTCTTTCCACATTTTGCAATTGTACTTTTTTCCCAACACGCATCAAATCAGCATAGCTATTGTTGATTGCTACTTCGAGTTCATAGATATTTGGATCAATAAATTCTCCTAACTTTTGACCCACTCGCACAAGTGTTCCTCTATCTACTAAGGCTTCGGTCAAGATGCCCGAAAATGGTGCATTAATTCGATACTTTGTTAGGCGTTCTTCCAAGTTTTTGACATTAAAATAAGCGGTTTGGATGCCTTTGCCCAGGATGTAGAGCTTTTCTTGCTCCGATTCAAATTCGGGTAGTGGCGGCACTTTTTTGTCCATATCAAAATTGTTGATGTAGTCCTGCCATTTCGGAAAAACGTCCGTGTAGTCCAAGCGCAAATCGGGTAGCAACAGAATCAGTTGGTTGTAAAGATTACTTTTTTGGGCGCGTAGATTGGCTTGGTGTTCGTCGCTATTAATGCGCAACAAGGTTTCGCCTGCTCGGTAGCGTACCCCTTCTTTGTAGCTTCTCGCGCTGTTTTCAAAGACGCCTTGCACTTCTGCGTAAAGTTCGACGCGTTTTTTTGCCATTAAATTACCATTGGTAGAAATAGAAATGGGCGTACTATTATTTTTTACAATGGTCGTGAAAACGGAAGCAACTTTTTTCTGCGGAACGGGTCGAATGCGATCTTTGCCAGCCGCCAGTTTATTCGCCAAAAGCACGGCGCCCGCAATCATAGCCAAGCCCAATACGATCAATATTATTTTTCTTAGCATACTAACTTATTTTTAGTGTCCTTCACTGGACAATCGGTGATGTTGTGTTGTATTTTTTTCAGCAGTCGAAGCAATTCTTCAATTTCTTGCATATTTATACCTGCTTGGAGTTGGTCGAGACATTCATAGAAAACGGGAAGCGTTTCTTGGTAGCGTTGCCGCCCTTTTTCAGTTAGGAATATTCGATTGAATCTTTTGTCCTGTTGGTGTGCTATTCGTTTCACGAGTTCTTTGCGCTCCATGGTGTGAATAAGGCGCGTCAAGGAAGCTTTATTTCTATCAGTGATGAGGGCGAGTTCGTTTTGGGTTTGTCCATCTTGGTCGTGCAGCAATTTCAGTAAGACCCATTGCACCCTAGTCAGATCAAATTGTCCTTTGACCAAAGCATCAGATATGAAAAGGCTCATCAATTTGGCGGTTCTAGCCAGCCAAGGCACGATTGTCTGATTGATGTCGAGCGGTGTGTGTATCAAGTGATTTCAATTAGTTAGCTATGCAACTAATTTTTGAGCGGAAGGTTCATTTTTGGAGAGCATTTCTATGATCTGTATTGATGATAATAGTCCGTGCAATTTTTGAACCACAAAGAACATGGAGAACACAAAGCATTGACATTCATAGAGTTGTGCTTTTATTGTTTTTTATAATTTTTTGATTATCAATTATTTATAAATTATACACGGACTATTATTTTGATTGAAGAGCGTCTAGTTAATGATAGGAAAAGGAACTTTCAAAACGATACGGTCGCAGGAAATTCACCTACTGCACGTAGTTATTGAATCAGTTATACAGTGCAGGGACTACAGCAGAAATGTATATCAAATGAATTATTCATTCGTGCATTCGTGGCTATTTTTGTATTCAAATCCATTTCATAGGAAAACCCTTCCGAAGCA
>JBCCRX010000061.1:0-21722 GCA_039201015.1 Bacteroidota bacterium
AAAATTGACTGATTGGGTCATTCAAGTCATGCAAAAACAGAATAAATATTTGGATAAGTTTATTAAAACCTTCTCCAATTGGTATGAATATATTCTCAATTATTTTGATGGTAAATGGAGCAACGGAATTGTTGAGGGAATTAATAATAGAATCAAAATGATGAAACGTAGAGCTTTTGGATATAGAAATTTTCAAGCTTTCCGAACTAGGGTTTTGGTTGAATTTCTCTGATCTCCACAATGTTCACCGATGAGCCGAATATTCTTAATATTTTTTGCCATGGCACTAGGAAGTATTCACGCATTAGCACAAACCCCAGACTGCGAAGAAGAACTACAAGTCAACAACGAAACAGAAGTGATCAACAATAGAGTACAGGCTTCTAATAAAGTAACAGTTAGTCGTAAACTATACGATGGAGAGCAGTTAGAAGTTAGAGGTGGACAAGTGATTGAGCTATTACCTGGCTTTGAGACGGAATACGGTGTGAGTGTGGATGCAGCGAATGGAGACTGTGAGGGCGGGGAAGAATTATGTCCTATTATTTGCCAATTCATTGGGGTGAGAGACCCGAGTGAAGATATGTGCTGCTTTGAATGGCAAGATAACCCCAGCTTAAAACGTCCCATGCGCCGAGTATGTCCAGATGCTACTACGACATATACACTAAAAATTATCAAAACCAATGGGACAATAGAAACACAGAATTTTACGGTCGAAGTAGAAGGGGTAGAATTCTCTCAAAACCCCTATTACCTCTGTGAAGGACAAAACAGCGTAGAACTTGCTCTTACAGAAAGCTATGCCAGTTATGAGTGGGCAGTTATAGGAGGTGATGGAACTCCTATGACGGCTACTTCTCCTACTTTTACAGTTTCTTCTGCTGGCACTTATGGTGTGACGGTGACAGATGATAATGGATGTGAACTTAAAGGAAAGGTGGAGGTAGAAGCTGTCAGCAATCCAGAAGTAGAGATATTTTCTGTTGCTACCGCTATTTGTAGTGGAGAAGAACTTTTGCTTTCCATAGATGAATCTTTAGTGGGCACTGCTGTTTGGTACAAAGATGATGTGGAAGTAGGTCAAGGAGAATCATTAGAAGTATCAGAAGCAGGAGAATACTCTGTAGAAGTGGTTGATCCACAAGGCTGTAATGGAGCAGGAGTTATTACAATAACCGAAGATGAAAAACCCGTAGTCACTATCACTAAAAGTAGTGAAACTGCTTGTGAAGGAGGAACAATCACCCTCACTGCCAATAGTGATCCTGATATACAATATATTGATTGGTCAACAGGAGCAGATCAGGTATCTATAGCTGCACCAGCAGGTGAATATAGTGTTACTGTAACCAATAATAACGGTTGTCAAGGTACAGCATCCATTACTGTGGACGCATCCACTACACCTGCACCCGAAATAGAAATAAGTCCTAGCTCTACAACGATCTGCGAAGGAAATACCGTTACTGCTAGTGTAAATGTACTTTCTGGATCGGTTTCTTCTTATCTATGGTCAACAGGGGAAACGAGTAATAGTATCACTATCTCGGAAGAAGGTGAGTACAGTGTTACAGCTTACAGTAATGATGGTTGTGAGGTTTCTGCAAGTATCGAAATTTTTAATTTTGAGAATATTGCCGAAGTTGTTCCAGCTCATATATACATATCAGAAGGAGATGAAAGTGAGAGTGTGTACGCTTTACCAAATTCAGAAGAAAACAATTATACTTGGTCTCACGATCCAATGCTTAATAGTTCTCAGATAAATATCTCAGAACTAGGCTCTCATTCTGTGACTATTTCTACGTCTCAAGATTGTTCTGCAACTGTAGATTTTCAAGTTTCTAAGTTCTCAACAGAAAATATTTCCGTTTGTGTGAATGAATGTACAGAAATAGGTGTAGAAACATCACCATTGTATCGTTACAAATGGTCAGGAAGCAATATTCAAAATCAAAATCAATCAAAAATTGAGATATGTCCTAAGCAACCACAAAGATATACGTTAGATATCTTTGATAACACTCAATATCTTCTAGAGTCTATTGTTTTTATTGTAGATGTCAAGAATTTTGACTTTAAGATTCAACCTGAACCAGCTATTTTATGCAGTGGTGGAAGTATTACACTATCGACAAATCTAGACGACGAACAAAGTCAGAATATTACATGGTCTAATGGGGAAAGTGGTGCTTCAATAACGGTTAATGTAGTAGGACAGTATAAAGCAACTATCAGTTCTGATGAATGTTTTGTAGAATCTGAAATTGAAGTAATCACAAATGATGACTGTGAAAAAATGAGTGAATGGTTTACTGAAAATGGGTTTAGCTCTACAGAAGTCGAATCATATAGACAGATTGGTGCTCCAAACATCAAAAATACAAATATAGAGAAAGATGGGGATTTGATAATTCATGATTATGCTAATTTAGCAGTAACCATTGATGGACAAGAATTTAATCTTTACCAAAGTCTACTTGAAGAATACGAAGGAAGTAACGCAGATGTGTTTATTACAAGTAGTGAAAATATGTGTGATAATTCTAATTTTAATGAGAGTATATTCAATATAGTGAAAGAAGACTTTGCAAATTCCACCAAGGAAGAAGTACGATGGGTACACGTTTGTCTAAGGGCAGATGGTACTGGTGTTCTCTTCGAATCATCCTCTAATGCTGCATTTCTTCCTCCACTATGTCCTCCAGATATTCTATGCCCAATAAGAAGGAGTATTTGTTTAGCCGCCCGAAATTATTATAAAGATGGACTTCTACTTCGCGCTTTCAGAGAAGCTATAGGTCAACAGAATAATAATATTACTCTATGCCAGTGGTATAAAATAGTTGCTAATTCAGCCGCAAATAATAATGGCAGTGTAACCTATAGTGATGGACAGTGGCGACTTCTATTTGGAAGAGTTGCAGAAGCTTGGGTAGCTACAGAACAAAGCTCTGGTATTACTGGAATAAGTCTATATCCTGGTGGAGGACATCTTTCCTTGAAACATCAAGATTTAATAATAGAAAAACCATTTTGGAAAAATAGGTTTGGTAGCTTTGGGATATATAATTTTACACATAGAGATGTATTTCCTAATTCAGATAGAACTGCAAGATTAAGAATCTTATCAAGAACTCCTCCATTACGTTGGTCAGAAAGAGTGAATTTGAGAATACTAGTAGAGGTTAAGGCTGGTTATGACGGTAGACTATTTACAGATGCTGTTCGACCTGGTATTAATCAACTTATAAGAGACAGGAATGCTATCCCTCGAAGCATACGTCCTCATCTTCTTTGGTTAGTAGTGGATAAAGATGTTTGGGATACTAATGATCGAAGAAGGGCAACAAATGACATAAAATCAAGGCTTTACCGTCAAAGGTTTAATACAAGTTCATATAGGGTGTATCAACAAGCAGGTTATCTACGGTTAGGAGATGGACTGAATGCAGAGGCAAGAAAGGATGTCCAAGGATTTACAAGTGAACTATTAAACATATATAGAAATACAGGAGCACTTGAATGCGATTGTACTTTTAATTAGGATAGATCAATTATTATTCAGTAAGATGTTATATTCTTATTACTTCAAAAAAATGGCATCCTTTATTTTTTGTAATAACTGATTATTTAGTATTTAGTAAATTTATGAACGTGCCAATTCAACAACGGAATAGGAAGAAGATAAAGACGGTTTGGATTTTTATATTTCTATTCTGTTTAGTTCAACGAAAGATTAATCTATGAGCGTTGTATTCAATTTAGTTACAAAATATAAAAATGAAGAAAGTAATATTTATTCAGATTTATCTGAAACATTCACTACATTTCTTTCAAGTAAATTATTGATGTATGATAATGATGAACTTACACAAGTTGAAAAGTTGCTCAATATTGATCTAAGCGTATTACTGATTATTAGAAAAAATATGAGTCCTGATCTAAGCGAATTGAAATATCAGCTAAGATTAGCTCGAGAAGCGAAGAATGAAATTGAAGTTGAAAGGATTGCAAACGAGATAAAAAAAGTAGAACATGAATGGAAAGAAGAATATGATAAAGATACCGATGGATGGGTTACAATACCAAAATTGAGAGAAGTAGTTGAATCTTTTTTGGGAAAGATTTCTATGTATCCTAATTATTATCAGAAAATGAAATTTAATACTAGTTGGGGAGAATACTTTTATCCTGATGGTTCTATATCTAATGATAGTATTAGTAGCTTAGCAAGAACTGAACATACACTTATCAATGATCTTCATAGAATTATTTACTATCTTGATAGGGTAGAAGATTTAGGCTGTGAGTATGTCGCTTTTTACTAAACTAAACATCAATTTTATGAAAAAACAACCACTAATCTTCTCCCTACTACTCCTTTTCCCCTTATATATCAAAGCTCAAAGCACTGCCCCAAAACCCGACCGCCAAAAACATGAATTTGCACTAGATGTGCAGGATGTGTTTAATGGGTTTCGGGAGAGTAATCTGATTTATAAAAGAAGAATAGAAGGAAAAAAGACAGTGCGCTTAGATCAGACGAGTAGGTTACGGTTTCAAGTGGGTTTCAGTGGGCAAGGGGTATTTTTGCAAGAAGAATCGAGAGTAGATACTTTTCCAAGTGGGGGTACAATTAGAAGAACCTATTATGAAACCCAAAAAAAACTATTCTATGAAGCTGGAATAGGCTATTAAATACAGCGACCATTAAAAGAAGGATTTGAGGTTTCCTACGGTATAGATGTCATGAGCCGATATGCTACTATAGATGATGATTTCACTAATATCATTTTGAATGGCATCAGTTATGATTTTAGTGCTACAACGGACATTAAAATTAGAAATATTCAGTTTGGCGTGACACCATTTATTGGTTTTAACTATGCCATCAATGACTACCTGAGAGTAGGAATAGAAACTGCATGGGACATTTCCTACTTTAGCAGTAGAAACACATTAATCAACACAATAGAAGGAGATGAATTGATACGTAGCACAGGATTAATTTCCAGATTTCGCCCAATTCGATTCATCAATCTAAGCGTAAGATTCAGCTAAACCAAAGCTATACGATAACAAGACTTTACGAAGATCGAAAAAAATTATACGTTATGAGAAAGGTATTCTTGCTCTTCATAACCATGGCATTTTGTTGCCTATTGTTTGCCCAAGAAGAGGGGTTTCCTACTAGCACTACTCCTGCCCAAGGCGCAGATTGCAATGGAACAATTACCATAGATGCCAGTGCAGAAGCTGGTCCTTTTAAGCTCACTTTGGATGCGACATCCAGTGAGCCACAGGTGTTTGAAAATATCAGCGGTACATTTACTTTCGAAGGCGTTTGCCCAGGAGAGCATGTCATTACAGTAGATTTCATGAATTACATGAATTGCTATATAGACATTAGCGTCCTTGTAGATCAGGAAGCCTGTGGTAGTTTAGAAAATGATATATATATCAAGGATGTCACGCCGTCTGCTGTTAGCCCTGATGGTACTATTACGGTGGTAGCAGATGGGATAGAAGCTCCGTACACCGTCCGAGCAGTCCGTACTGATCCTGTGGGCGATAGTAGAACTGCTAATAATATAAATGGAGAGCACACCTTCACGGGTTTGGTAGCAGGAACTTATGAAATTACAGTTACTTCAAATGGTAATCCTGCGTGCAGCTTAAGCTTTATAGTAATAGTACCTCCATTAGACTGTCAAGATATTATTATTAATGAAGATCGTATTTTCATCAAAGATGCCCACGCTTGTAATCTAAATACAGGTGAAGTAAGTTATCAAGAAACAGGAGACCCTCAACCACGATGTGTCAGGTGTTCCACGTCCACCAAAATAAAAAACGAAAGCCGATCGGCTCGGACTATGTCCGATGATGCAATATGCTCGTCTGATATTTTGCTTTCTGCATTATATTATAAATAGCTTTACGTAATGAGCATAGGTTATAACTCGGTTGCAAACCCATGATGCGGTAGATGTTCCACATCCATTAAAATAGAAAGCAAAAACCGATCGCCGCAGACTATGTCCGATGATGCAATCACGCTCCTATTATGTTTTGCTTCCTAAATGATTTAGCAAAAGGCTTTGCGAGATGAGGGTATATTAGTGCTCGGTTGCATATGTCTGCCTCAAGCTGAAAACTTTCTGCGGCTTTTATAGATCAAATCTTTACTTTTCAAACTTTGTACCCCTTTGAAACTTATCAATTGAACCAATATCCTCCTAGAAAGTGTTATTAGTCAATAATATTTCATTCAATGACGACAGCTACTAAATTAATTCAGATTTATCAATCACTTAATTTGAATGAGGTAATTGACCACGAGAAATTTAGTCACTACGCTATCACGCACCATTCCACTAATTTAGAAGGAAGTACACTAACTGAAACAGAAACTCAATTATTGTTGGATGAAGGACGCACGCCAAAAGGGAAACCACTAACGCACAGCTTAATGGCGAAGGATCATTATGATGCTTTATTATTTCTATTGGAAGGAGCAAAGGAGAAAAAGACAATAGATGTGGCTTTCATTCAGGACATAAATGCACGAGTTCTGAAAAATACAGGAGCCGTTTACAATACTTCGCTGGGAACGATTGATAGCTCAAAAGGGGAATTTCGCAAAAGTAATGTACGAGCAGGAAACCGTTATTTCGTGAATTATGCGAAAGTACCAGAATATACAGAGCAATTTACGCTTCAATTAGTCCAAAAACTGCAAACTATGGATACAGTTGAAGAACAGCTCTTGCTTTCCTTTGAAGCCCACTTTGATTTGGTCAGTATTCACCCTTTGTATGACGGAAATGGACGATCTTCTCGTTTACTTATGAATTTTATACAAGCCTATTTTGGTTTACCACTTGCTATTGTCTTTACCGAAGATAAAGTAGATTACTTTGATGCTTTAGAGGCGGCAAGAAAACAGGACAACAAAAAGCCTTTTTACGATTTTATACAGTCACAATATGAAAAGCACCTTGGAGCAGAGATTAAGCGATTTAACGACATGATGAAATGATCGCTGATGGCTAGTCCCGATGCCTCAGTGTTTATTTGGGTTTTTCTGCCTAACAAAAAAACATCAATCGTGTGAAGAAGCACCATCTTCATGCGAGTGTCCGTGTGAACCTTCGCCATCGTGGGAATGGGAATGCCCATCGTGTTCATGTGAGTGCCCGTCACCATGCGAATGCTCGTGATGATGTCCCCCATCGTGATGATGATGATGCCCGTGCAATTGTTCCAAACGATAGCCATTCAATTGAATCAACAACAAAACCGTACCTGCAATGACCAAGAACCAGTTGGTAATATCATAGAAAATTTGGTAGCTTTTGTATTGTTTCCATCTAGAAATGACGAAAACAATTGGAATGAGTGCTGCAATTTGTCCGAGTTCTACACCGACATTGAAACTCAATATTTTAGCTAGCACATTTTCCGTCCCGATGTCGAAAGATTGCAAACGAGTGGATAAGCCAAAGCCATGAATTAAGCCAAAAACAAACACCATGAGCAGTAGATTCGGTGAATTGATTTTTAATAACTTTTTAAAGCCACCCAAGTTTTCAAAACCTTTGTAAATGACGCTAAAGGCAATGACGGCATCAATCAAATGCTCGTCTGCTCTGATTCCCAGATAGGTCGCGCCCGTCAAGGTGATGCTGTGCCCAATTGTGAAGGCAGTAATAAATTTTACAATATCTTTGAAATTGCTTAAGTAAAAAATCACTCCCACTAAGAATAGCAAGTGGTCATAGCCCGTGACCATATGTTTTGCACCCACTAAGATATAGTCGAGTAAACTGCCGTCGGTAAGTGTCTCGCGGTCTGCCTCAGAGACGTCGTGTGCCAATAGTAAAATAGGGAGAAGGAAGAATAGTCCAAAGGCAAGGACATTTCTATTTGTCTTTTTCATGTGTGTTTAATTATAGCTTATTTTCTAGATTCTTTGACTTTTTTAGCAAAAGTGGATGTTAGACTTTTGAAGTTTCAAATTTGGAAAGCTTAAGAATTAAGTTTGATCGCTTAAACTTCAAAAGTCTTTTCTACCATAATTGAATCGTAAAAATGGTCAAAAAAACCTTTTTCGATGCTGGAGTAGATTGCAAATATAATTCTCTATTTCTGATTTTTCATGTTCCTTTCCTATAGTAAATGTAAAATTATAGTGCACTGACTTCCCTCAACGAATATTGAACAAGCGAGAAATCGTGAAGCCCAAACGAAATTCCCCCTCCAACCAATCACTCGTCGTATTTGGAATATAGTCCGATTCAATCATGCCACGTGCATTCGTAAAATTGACTTGGAAGATGTGTCCGCCTGTATCAAATTCAATACCCAAGCCCAAAGGAATGGTGTAAGGCGATTCTTGCGAACGCGTGATGGGGCTTTGTTCGCCATTTAGTGGCAGCGTCATATCCACGAGCACTCCAATCACTTTGGTTAACTGGAAACGTGCTGCGCCGCCGATGGTGTAAGTGTCATTAGTGTCACCGAAAGCAACAATATTGCGATGCGTGAATCCAGGTGTCAACTGGAAAGAGAAACGCTCGGATAGCTTTTTGCCAAGCATAATCTGCACCGTATAAGCCATTCGATGAGAAGTTTTATCAAAAAAATTGAGGGCTTCTGGATTGTCGCTCTTTTGCATCGTAGAAACTGTCAAAACCCCCAATGCTGTCACACTGAAAGACCCTACTTGTCCTTCTCTTTGTCTAACGATGTTGTATTTCACTAAGCCATTCACCAATTGTGATAGCGCACCGCCACCCTTCGAGCGATACAAACCAATATTGATGCGATTGGTCAGCCCATATTCCGCACCTAACATCACATCCGTTGCATTCTCTAAGCCATAGAAGGTCGGCCAGCCGCCCGATTCTCCAAACATATCTCCGAAACGATGCCCAATGCGTATATCCAATTTACGTTTGGGCAAAACTTCTACTGAATGCGCGTTGATAATACGGCGATCTTTAAAGGTTCTAAAAGTGTAATCTTGGGCAGGTAGTAAGAAAGGTAGAATCGATAGAAAAAGAAAAGGGAATTGATATCTCTTCATAGAAAGACTTTTGAATTGCGAATTTTGAATGCTGAATAAGGAATAATGAAGTCTATAAATCGGACGTGTACTTACTTTGTCACTCAGCCTTTTTTGTTCGAATCTCGTCATTCCCTAAATTGCCTTTTTCATATTCTTCAATAAATTCGCTGACGATGTCGCCGACAATATCCTTGATATAGGATTTCTTTTCTTTGGCAATACCTTTTAATCTTTTGAGCTTTTCTTCATCGAACAAAAAAGTCACTCGGCGTTTTGGGCCGTTCTCTATATCTACCTGACTGGATTCGACCGTTCGACGTATCAAAACATCCAAGCCCGTTGGTGGTTTGCGATTTTTCTTCTTAGCACCCTTATCTGATCCGTCTTTCAGGGCTTTCACTTTCTCCTGTACACTTTCCACTATGGTCGTCTCAAAAAGCGAACTCAAATCTTGTGCAAAACTTTTACCCGAATTGCTAGACTTTCGCGCCTTCTTCACCTGTTTAGACTCCGCTGCAAAAGGCTGATCTTTGAGCACATCGTCCTCTTTCATCGCATCCAATAATAGGCTTTCCAAACCCGCTTTAAATCCTTTATTTTCTGATAGTTTTGACAATTTTACCAAGTATTAAGTCGTAAGTTTTGTAGGTTTTCGATTCTTTGTTTTCGAATATCAATTTGTAGAACACATAGGAGTTTTCTTGTAGGACTCAATGCGCTATCTTACAGCAGATAAATCGCAAAGTAGTACATTTTCTGAAACACTTAAGGACACTTAAGAACATATAAGATTTAGTTTTTTTACAAAAAACGGCGCATACCTAGCTTTTTTGAGTTCTACTTGCTATCGTAAGAAAGCCCTTTAAAACACATTGATTATTAGCAAGAACACAAAACAATCACTTTCACTGCCTATACGCTACTACCTAACACCTACTCTACCCTACTTTTCCATTCGTTTCATGATCTCTTTACTCAGTGCTAAATAATCTTTTGCACCTGAACTTGATCTATTATAGGCAAAAATATCTTTACGCTGAGCGGGTGCTTCCGCCAAGGCCACATTGTCTCGAATCGCTGTTTTAAAAACTTTATCTCCAAAATATTTATGAATCGTATCTACCACATCTCTGTTCAGCACTTTTCGGGCGTCATACATCGTCGGAATAACCCCACCAATATGTAATTCTTTATTCAAACGAAATTTTACTTTATCAATGACTTGCTTGATTTTTGCTAATCCTTGTAAAGCCAAAAACTGCGTTTGTAATGGGATCAAAACGCTTTGGCTACTGGTCAGTGCATTTAGGGTCAATAAGCCCAAAGAAGGTGGACAATCAATAAGAATGTAATCGTATTCTTCTATTAAAGGATGCAAAAGTTCTTTGAGGATGTATTCTCGCCCCGCTTCATTAATCAGTTCCATTTCTGCACCCGACAAATTGAGGTTGGAAGTAATAACGTCAAAATCATCTCTTACCGTGTAGGGTTCTAGTTCCGATTCGCCGCGCAGTGCTTCGTATATTGTAACGCCTTGACGCGGGATACCTAATGAAATGGTCAAATTGGCTTGCGGATCAAGATCAATCAATAAGACTCTTTTGCCCAATTCCACCAAAGCCGCGCCAATATTGATGGCACTTGTGGTTTTCCCTACACCTCCTTTATGATTCATCAATGAGATGATAATACCCATGTCCTTGTTTTAAGTTTGATATGGTTCAAGTTGGTTTGGAGCATTTCCTTCTTTACCTCTGTGAAACTCTGCGTAAAGCTTAGCAATCCCTGCGGTTAGAAAAATTTGGCTTATCTAGTTTCAGTACGAAATTGAAATCAGAATGTTGTGCGTTGGTCAAATTACGCCTTTTTGTTTTAAGCGCGCAAATAAAAGATATAAAATATTCTCCTACCTCGTTTTTCTTTTCTCTTTCTGCTACTTGCTTTGTGGAAGAAAAGCTAAATTCGCGCCAGTTTTTTACAGGCATCAAGATTCACCCGCTAGCAAACAATCAATTACCTACAACTTATGAAAAGAATATTAATCACGGGAGCAGCAGGTTTTCTGGGTTCCCATTTGTGTGACCGCTTTATCAAAACAGGCTATCATGTCATAGGTATTGACAATCTATTGACAGGAAATTTAGCTAATATTGAACATCTTTTTCCACTCAAAGAGTTTGAATTTCATCATCACGACATTACTAAGTTCGTCCATATTCCTGGCGAGCTAGATTATATTCTACATTTTGCCTCTCCTGCCAGTCCGATTGATTATCTCAAAATGCCGATCCAAACACTGAAAGTAGGTGCTTTAGGAACGCATAACATATTGGGCGTGGCAAAGGCAAAAAAGGCTAGAATTTTAGTAGCTTCCACTTCCGAAGTGTATGGAGATCCTTTGATACATCCGCAAACCGAGGATTATTGGGGAAACGTCAATCCGATTGGTCCTAGAGGCGTCTATGATGAAGCAAAAAGATTTTTGGAAGCGATTACGATGGCTTACCATACTTTTCATAAGGTGGAAACGCGTATCATCCGTATTTTTAATACCTATGGTCCCAGAATGCGCGTAAATGACGGACGAGTGCTGCCTGCTTTCTTTTCGCAAGCCATTAGAGGAGAAGGGTTGACCGTATTTGGGGACGGCTCGCAAACGCGCTCTTTTTGTTATGTCGATGATTTAGTGGAAGGCATTTATCGGCTGCTGCTCAGCGAGTATGACCAACCCGTAAATATCGGTAATCCTGACGAAATCACGATCAAAGCATTTGGAGAAGAAATTTTAGACCTCGTCGGCAATCCCGATGCACATTTGGTGTATCGAGACTTGCCGAAAGACGACCCAAAAGTACGTCGCCCAGACATTGCTAAAGCCAAAGAAATACTAGGTTGGGAACCAAAAGTGTCTCGTTCGGAAGGCTTGAAATTAACTTATGAATACTTTAAGCAAGTCGTGAAAGTATAACGACCATAAAAGTCTTTATTAAACAATATCTAGCAGCAAACAAAAGAAAAAACGTCATGCTAAGCTATCAGATGAAAAAAATTGGATTTGTAGCCATTCTGCTCCTGTTCATCTCGCAAATCACTTTTGCTCAAACAGAAAAGCTGAGTCCAGAGCAAGTTCAGCAATTAACTGAAGAAGTCTCCAAAGCACGTGCAGAACTCAAAGCAAAAGGCTTGAGTGAAGAAGAAGTCAAGGAAAGAATGCGTATTAGAGGAATTGATTTGGATAACATTGATCCCACCAAGACAGATCCTGCGCAAGTGAGAACGGCTTATCAGCAAGTGATTGCCGAACTGGAACGCGAACAAGCAAGTGAGGCTCAAGCGGAAGCAGCAATAGAAAATGCGGAGGTCTCCGCGGAATCGCAAGAAGCGCAAGAGCTTGAAGTAGTGATTGAAGAGAGTGAGTTAGATGTAGATGATATTGAGGAAAGAGTGGATGAAGGGCAAACGCTGGGAGAAGCGGTGGCGGAAGAGCTAGTTGAAGAAACAGAATTAGAAAATGCGCCCGCAGTCATCTATGGTCATCAAATTTTTAGAGATGGCATCGTAGCGGGCTCTACTCGTTCTTATGATGTGAAGCCACCAGACAATTATCGTATGGGTGTCGGCGATCAAGTAGCTATTTCTATCTTCGGTGTAGGCGTCGGGACTAGCAAATCCATCATAGAATCAGATGGTTTCATACGACCGCAGGGGGTGCGTCCCATTTACCTGAAAGGGATGACTTTGAATAGAGCGAGAAAGATCGTGATGGGTATTTTCAGAGAGCGTTACAGATTTAATGATGACCAGATAGAGATTAGTTTGGATGTTGCTAGGGTAGTAAATGTAGGCATCGTGGGAGAAGTACTACAACCAACTAACTACACCATTCCAGCTACGAATAATGCAGTAAACGCCCTTTCCATTGCGGGTGGACCAACTGACATTGGCAGTGTTAGAAAGATTGAGCTAATTAAGGCGAATGGAGAGCGTTTAATGTTAGACTTGTATAAGTATTTACTCAATCCAGTGATTGGGAATAACTTCTTTTTAGAGCAAGACGATTATATTCTAGTACCTGTTGCAGAAAAAGTAGTTCAAATCAGGGGTGCGATAAGAAGGCCTTTCCGCTATGAACTGTTGCAAGACGAGAATCTAATGCAATTGATTGAGTATGCCGCCGGCTTGACATCAAATGCTTACACTTCTAATGTTCAAATTATTAGGACAGAAAACGAAGTAGAAAAAATAATTGATGTTAATCTAAAAGAGCTACTAGCGAAAGGAGCAGACTTTCCCCTCATGGATGCTGATGTAATTGAGATACGCACTGTCGCAGAACCTATCAGAAACTATGTAGAGATAGCAGGAGATGGAGCAGTCACTTATCCTGGTCGGTATGAATTGGTGGAGGGCATGAAAATAAGTGATTTGATTAATAAAGCCGTTTTGAATGAAGAAGCAAAAACGGATGTCGCATTTTTGCAAAGAAGACAAAAAGACGGCACACTTGACTACGAACAAATTAATTTGGATGCTATACTAGCCGACCCTACCAGCAATGAAAACATTACACTTCAGTCAGAAGATTTGATCCGACTGAGCTTGAAAAGTGCTTACATTGATCGAGGAACCATCTCTATAGATGGTCCTGTTCGTGGAGGGAACATCGAATTTGAGTTTGACTTCAACGATCGAATGACCGTCAGCGATGCAATTACAATGGCAGGAGGATTGAGACCAGAGGCAAGTAACTATGGAATACTTATCAGAAGTAATCCAGAAAATTTGGAAGAGAAGAGTAGTCGGGCAATAAATATCCAATCCATTTTGGCAAATCCAAACAGTGCTGCAGATATAGAATTGCGCCCTTTCGATCGAATCCAAATTTTCTCGAATACGACTTTCACTGATGAATATACAGTAAGCGTGCAAGGTGAGGTAAGAGAGCCTGGGCAGTACAACTTTACGGAGAATTTGGAGCTTAGAGCACTATTGCGCCTCGCAGGAGGCTTTAAAATAGAAGCGGCTACCAATAAAGTTGAGATTTTCAGAATACAATTCAATGGAAATGAAGCGACGCAAACCGTAGTTGCAGAACTAGAAGTAGATAGAAATCTTGATATAGTGGACGGAGATTTGGGCTTTACGATAGAGCCTTTTGATATTGTGGTAGTCAGAAGAATTCCAGATTTTGAAGACATTCAAACTGTTGAGATTAACGGAGAAGTCCGATTTCCAGGTACTCATGCTTTAGTAGATGATAATGAGCGACTTATATCTATTATAGAAAGAGCAGGTGGGTTGACAGAAGAAGCTTTTGTGGAAGGATTAACTCTGTTCAGAGCAGAAGAAAACATCGGCTATGTGGTGTTTGATTTCAAAAATGCGCTCGCTAATAAAAACTCCCGCGATAATATCATACTGAAGCCAGGTGATGTTATTGTCGTTCCTGAGCAAGAAGATTTGGTTGCTATCACTGGTGCGACCAAAGCACCTGAACTACTACCAGACCGTTATATTGCAGATGGTACAATTGATGTGGTCTATAATGAAGGTAAAAGAGCGATGTTTTATATCAATAAATATGCGGGAGGAGTGAGTGAGAACGGAAAGAAAAATAAAATTACCGTTGAGCAACCCAATGGTAAACTAGATCGAACAATAGACTTTGGTTTATTTAAGATTTATCCTAAGGTGGAAAAGGGCGCATTGATTACAGTAGGTGTTAAACCTCCAAAAGAAATCGAAGCACAAGAACAACCAATAGAACGAGAACCTGTTGATTGGGGAGAGATTGTGTCTAATGCACTGGCTCAAGTATCGGCTGTATTGACAGTTGTACTTCTTATCGAAAGAACAAATAACTAATTTTTGGATATTCGTTTTGTAGCTCAAGAGGAAATAGATCGCCTGAGATGGGACAGTTGTATCCACTACGCCACTAATGGTAATGCCTTTGGATATACTTGGTTTTTAAATAATGCGACCAAGAACTGGGATGCTCTAGTGGAAGGAGAGTACGAATCGGTACTCCCTTTGACTTGGGAATTGGACCGCCTGAATCGTCGAGTGCTAAGGCAACCTCCTCTCGTTCGCGAATTGGGCATCTATTCCGTAAATATGCTCTCACCTAGACGCATGGATGCTTTTTTGCTACAAATACCAGCTTCCTACAAGAGCATCCAGATTACTTTAAATGAACGCAATACATTCAAAACGGATGAAAGCTATGATTGGACACCTAGAAAAAACTACCAGCTTCTAATGACTGATGTTTATGAAGTTTTACGAAGCAAATATGATCCTGTCCTAGGAAAAAACTTAAAGGCGCAACAGGATCATCTCATTCCGATTTCAAACATTAAGCCTGAACTTCTAGCGGCCTTTTACAAAGCTCATACGAAGAAAAGCCGCAAGCAAGAAAAAACTTTTCACGCTATTCAGCGCATCACCTACAACGCAATGCACCGAGGCATTGGTTTCTCTACGGGTATCACAGACTTAGAAGGAAATATGCTAGCTATGAATTTCTTTATATATAGCCATGGAAAAGTATTGAGTGTCCTTCCGCTAGTATCCGCGCAAGGTAAAGCACAAAACGCGCTAGCAATGCTTTTCGACCGCTTTATCCAAAGCCACGCAGGTCGTCCCTTGATTCTAGACTTCAATACAAATGAAGCGATTGCCAAGCGATTAGGCGCAAAGGAAAACATCTACTACGAATTGGGAAAAGAAGAGCGAAAATGGCAATTTTTGAATAAGTGGTTAGGATAGTAAATTAGCATCACAATTCTAGCAAGCTATACTACGGTAGCGGAAGAGATGAATCTTAAAATGTTGGTGATTCAAGTTGCGCTTTGATTTGCACTCAAATTAATTGCCATACTTGATTTTCTATTTCAAAATATACGCAGCAATCCAATCTCCCACCGCCGAGGTTGAAAAAGCTTTCGAGGCATCCAAAGCAATATCTTGAGTTACCACTTCTACTTCCATAGAAGCGTCCACTGCCTTGCGCAAACATTGGGCTTCTTCCACCAAATCCAATCCCATTTCTAATAGAATAGCCGCAGAAAGAATAGTTGCTAGTGGATTGGCAATATTTTTTCCTGCTGCTTGTGGGTAAGAACCATGAATGGGTTCAAAAACGGAAGTATGCGTTCCGATGGAAGCCGAAGGTAGCAAGCCCAGAGAACCGGTAATCACACTGGATTCGTCTGAGATAATATCGCCAAACATATTACCCGTCAAAATGACATCAAATTGCTTAGGATATTGTATCATCTGCATCGCCGCATTGTCCACAAACATATAAGCTACTTCAATGTCTGGATAGTTCTTTTCCATAGCTTGCAATACCTCTCGCCAAAGCCTGGAACTGGCCAATACATTTGCTTTGTCCACTACGGTCAGGTGTCTTCTACGTTTTCCTGCGTATTCAAAAGCCAATTTTGCGATGCGCTCCACCTCGTATTTAGAATATACCATGCTGTCAAAAGCGGTCTGGCCATCCTCGCTGCGTCCTCTCGGTTGCCCGAAATAGATACCACCCGTCAGTTCTCGCACCACTACCAAATCTGCACCTTGGATCAAGTCTGGACGTAGGGGCGATTGATGAATCAAAGAAGGAAAGGTTTTGACGGGACGAATATTAGCGAATAGACCAAGCTTTTGTCGCATTCGCAATAAGCCTTGTTCTGGACGGACTTTCGCGCTTGGGTCATTGTCGTATTTGGGATCGCCAATTGCTCCAAAAAGCACCGCATCGGCGCGCAAGCAATTCTGAAAAGTATCCTCTGGAAAAGGGTCGCCCAAAGCATCTATCGCACTCGCTCCGATCAGGCTATGCTGAAAATCGAACTCGTGTTTAAATTTTTCTCCGATGGCGCGGAGTACTTTGATGGCTTGTTCCACGATTTCTGGACCAATACCGTCGCCCGCTAAGGTGGCAATGTGATAGTTCATAAATGAAAAAACAAATTTGAGAAGACAGAAGTCAAATATTTTTCACTCCTAGTGGTAAAATCTTTCAATAACTACCTATTTAAATTGCAGCAATGACTGTAGTTTAAGTATGGAAAATATAGGTAAGTAATTCGGACTAATCGCACTGGACACTTTTCGTTCTAAATGTATAGAAATTGATTTTTTTCAGAAAAAAATTCGTGGAGTTCTTCAGACAGAGATGAACAAGCATTTATATCAAAAGCCAAAATACGATTTTGCATTATTATAACTAATATCTTGAACTAATTTTCCAATCCACGCAAGATCATTGGGCAACAAACCTTTCTCTATATCTTTACCAAACATATTGCAAAGCAGGCGTCGAAAATACTCGTGGCGAGGATAGGAAAGAAAGCTTCTGCTATCCGTTAGCATACCAACAAAACGACTAATGAGCCCCATGTTGGAGAGGTCGTTCATTTGCTGCTCCATGCCGTCTAATTGATCTAGAAACCACCAAGCAGAGCCGTATTGCATTTTACCTGCAACGCTGCCGTCATTGAAATTACCAATCATACTCGCCATGATTGCGTTGTCGCTGGGATTGAGATTGTAAATGATGGTCTTACTGAGTTGATCTTCTTCATCCAAGCGATTCAAATACTTAGATAAGGCAACCGCTTGACTGTAATCGCCGATGCTATCGAAACCTGTATCTGCGCCGAGGGTGCGCATCATACGGGTGCTGTTGTTGCGCATTGCACCCAAATGAAATTGCTGCGTCCAGCCTTTTTCGTGATAAAGAACCCCCAAATGATACAAAAGCGCTGAACGATAGACCATTGCTTCTTCTTCTGATACTTTTTCACCTTTCAATCGCTTTTTGAGAATACGATTAGCACCTTCTACACTGAAATCAGCAGCATACATTTGCTCCAAACCATGATCAGATAATCGGCAGCCCATTTCGTGGAAAAATTCCGCTCTGTTTTTTAAGGCATCTAATAGATCGTGATAATTATTGATCGGTTTTCCATAGGCATTCTCAAGTTTTTCGATGTAGGATAAGAATTGGTCTTTCTTTATCAAAATAGCTTTGTCAGGACGGAAAGCAGGCAACATTTTCACATCAAAACCACTCTTAGCAATTTGCTGGTGGTGCGCTAAATTATCGGTGGGATCATCGGTGGTACAGATAATTTCGACCTTCATTTTTTTTATTAAAGCCTGAACGGTAAAATCGGCAGTGGCTAGTTGTTCGTTGCAATGATGATAAACGGATTCCGCATTTTCAGCATTAAGGAGTGCTTGCACGCCAAAATAGCGATCCAATTCCAAGTGCGACCAATGATATAGTGGATTGCGCATGGTATATGGAACAGTTTCTGCCCATTTTAAGTGTTTCTCTAAATCGCTCGCTGTACCAGTGATGTAATCTTCGGGTACGCCATTGGTACGCATCGCGCGCCATTTGTAGTGATCTCCGTCCAGCCAAATCTTCGTCAGGTTCTCAAATTGTCGGTTCTCTGCAATTTCTTTTGGCGGCAAATGGCAATGATAGTCAATGATCGGCATCCGACTAGCAAAATCGTGGTAGAGGCGTCTGGCACTTTCCGTTTCCAATAGAAAATCTTCAGTTAGGAAAGTTTTCGTATGTGTTGATATTCCGTTTGCTTGCATTTTTGTCGTGTTTGGTGAAATCATTGATTGATCTTTTTGAGTGTTTTTATTGTGGAAACGGATTAAACAAATAGAACGCCCGCCTGACCACGAATAATAATTTTAATGAAGTCGTGCAGGGATTTCATATAGGGCGTATGTTTTTGAATAACGAATCTCGAATTCTGAATAGCCAATAACGAAGTTCGCCAGTAGGACGTATCCCTTATTTCATCATTCAGCATTCCTTGTTCAATATTCGTTATTTCTTTTTTTCTCCATAGTTCTCAAAACACCCAATTCCAGTCCTCTCAATTCCGCTAAACCCCTCAAGCGGCCAATAGCAGAATAGCCAGGATTACTTTTCTTATGCAGGTCGCCTAGCATACGATGACCATGATCTGGACGCATAGGAATCGCTCCTGTCCGTTTTTGTTGCACTTCCAGCAATGCTCTCATCACTGCATACATGTCCACATCACCATTTAGGTGATCGGCTTCGTGAAAATTGCCTGCTTCGTCGCGTTTGGTGCTTCGCAAATGAATGAAATGAATGCGATTGCCGAAGGTCTCAATCATTTTTACAAGATCATTGTCTTCGCGCACACCAAAAGAACCTGTGCAGAAACAAAGTCCATTGTTGGGGCTGGGTACTTTTGAAAAAAGATGTGTCAAATGTTCAGCGGTACTGACAACTCTCGGTAAACCCAAAATGGGAAAAGGCGGATCGTCTGGATGAATCGCTAATTGAATACCCGCTGCTGCTGCAACGGGACTAATAGCTGCCATAAAATCAGAAAGATGATCTACCAATTGTGCTGCGCTAATGTCTTGATATTCCGCCAACACGTCTTTGAAAGTTGCCAGAGAATAGCCTTCTTCCGCGCCTGGCAAACCCGCAATGATGTTATTGATAAGCAATTGTCTTTTAGGAGTTGATAGATGCTCAGCATAGCTTTGCGCTTTTTCAAGTTCCGCTTGCGAATAGTCTTTTTCTGCTTGTGGACGTTTTAAAATGAAAACATCAAAGGCAGTGAAAGCCACTTTTTCAAAGCGAAGCGCAGTTGAGCCGTCGGGCATTTTATATTCCAAATCTGTTCTCGTCCAATCCAAAATCGGCATGAAATTGTAGCAGACCGTTTTGATGCCGCACTTTCCTAAATTTTCTAGAGAAATTTTGTAGTTTTCGACGTATTTTTCGTACTGACCGCTCTGTTTTTTGATGTCTTCGTGTACAGGAACGCTTTCCACTACCGACCACCTCAATCCTGCTTTTTCAATGACTTGCTTTCGTTTATTGATTTCTTCCACCGACCAAACACTACCATTGGAAATATGGTGTAAAGCACTCACCACGCCAGTCGCGCCCGCCTGCCGCACATCCGACAAACTCACGGGATCATCTGCCCCGTACCAACGCCATGTTTGTTCTAGTTTTTTCATTTTTTTTTTAGACTTTCCTTTCGGTGGATTTGGTATGATGACTTCACTTCACACCCCACTGAAAGCACCAAAGCCACCATCAACGGTAATAATCGTCCCCGTCACAAAACTAGCGGCTTCGCTGCACAGCCAATTGACGACGCCACAAAGTTCTTCGGGCTCACCGAAACGCTGCATGGGAGTATGGGCTATAATTGTTTTTGCTCGATCGGTATAGCTGCCGTCTGCTTTGAGTAATAAGCTGCGGTTTTGTTCTCCGATGAAAAATCCTGGAGCGATGGCATTGACGCGTATGCCTTCACCGTATTTATTTGCCATTTCGACGGCGAGCCATTTGGTGAGGTTATCAATGGCAGCTTTGGAAGCGGCATAACCAAGCACGCGGGTTAAAGGACGCTGTGCCGCCATAGAAGAAATATTGATAATGCAACCTCTTTTACGCTTTGCGAAGACTTCTCCAAATACCAAACTGGGCAATACCGTTCCTTTTAGATTGAGTGCCATGACTTTATCAAAATCATCCAAAGACAAATCAAAAAAACTGGCATCTGGCATAATCGTCGCGCCTTTCATATTACCGCCCGCCGCATTAATTAATATGTCGATTCGACCCCATTCTACGAGTATTTTCTCACGCGCCGCTTCGAGTTGTTCTCGATTCAATACATCTGCGGACAAACCCATTGCTTCTCCCACTACGGCTTTTGCTTTGGCTTCGACGCTTTCTTTGTTTCGACTTAAGACGGCTACTTTCACGCCTGCCTCTGCCAGTCCGTCCACCATTGCGCTTCCCAGTGCACCCGCTCCACCTGTGACTACCGCTACTTTCCCCTGTAAGTCTGCATCCTTCATTTGACGATTTGTTTGGCTGCAAGACGCCCTCCTTTGGAAATTACCCTTACAGTTTACAGGTATAGCTACAGTCTGTTTCGGATAAAAAAGTGCATTGCTAGAATCAGTATCCTCTCCAAAAAAGGCACTTAAGCCGCCTTTTTAGTATTGTCAATTAAGCCTATTTTACGCTTTGTTTGTTCTTGCTCCTTATCGGAAGACCTAGCTTGTTTTTTTGCCCCCTTAACGACTGTCTTGCAGTCGGGACACTGCTCACAATAGTAGCCGTAGGATACCAAAAATCAAAAAATAAACTGAAAAAAAGCAAGCCAAGCCTCTTTTGAGACAAAGTAGTCCGCATAGAATAATCCAAAAGAGATGCCTGTATCTTTGCATTGCACCTTTTCGAATGGAAACCTATTAGCATTACTCTGCGTGGCTTTGCGAAAAACACGCTGCGCGCCTCTGCAGTCAAAATGCGGAACTTATTGTTTGTCCGTTACTAATTCTACTTTGGCACTTTAGGGAAAGAGACTTAACTCTCTTCAAAAGAAAAATTTTTACTGCGTAAAAATTTTTCTTTTAGGGGCTTTATGGACAGAAAGGATGTTATTGTAAATGATTTTTTCCAAAAATCATTTACAATAACATCCTTTCTGTCCATAAAGCCCCTAAAAGAAAAATTTTTACGCAGTAAAAATTTTTCTTTTGAAGAGAGTTAAGTCTCTTTCCCTAAAGTGCCAAAGTAGAATTAGTAACGGACAAA
>JBCCRX010000062.1:0-21651 GCA_039201015.1 Bacteroidota bacterium
TGCTAATGGAGGCAGAAAAATCGCAATCCGCCTTAGGCGGACATAAGACTTTTTCTAACGAAAAGTAGCGCAAAACCTGTTCGCCTAAGGCGTAAAGATGAAGTCAAGAATCTGAGGTTATTTGTGCGTCGTTCCTAAGGCAAAGTGGAGAAAATAATTAGCCAGTTAGACGAGCTATTTTTTCTTTTAGGAAATTTTAAAAATGCTTGCCTACTCGCCCGTCAGAAGACATTTGGACTGCTTACATTCAAGCAGGTGGTTGTGAATAAAGTATATTGAGATAGATCAGTAATGAAAGAGGCAGTGAGAAAGGATTTCTGTATGGCTTTGTGGCTGCAAAATGTGAATATAAGCCTTTGTGAGCAAGCGAGTTGTGACGTATGGTACGCTTTTGTGATGTATGGGCCTATTCGGCAAGCGGAGCGTAAAGTTTGAGCCGTTTTGATAAGACATGATTGCTCTTTCTTGATACAGGCACCGTATCTTCTAAATCAAAAAAATGAAGTCTTAACCCTCTTGCATTACCTGAAACTCGCTTGATCTTTGTCAGATTGATAAGGTAACTTTTGTGACATCGAAAAAATACGGGGAAAGCTTGTAATTGGTATTCGGTATTAGTGAGTGTATTGCGAATCAATTGCTTCTTCATCACTGCATGCTCCTTGAAAATAACTTCAATATAATTGGAGCTAGATTTGATATAATACACACTATCGGAGGAAAGCCTCAAGGCAACTTCTTGTTTATAAGTAAATAAGTTAACTTGCTCAATCACTGCTTTTTTTCCCGTAGAGCAGCTTTCCCTAGTGATCTTTTCTGATAATTTATGAAATTTAGAATTATCGTATCGCTCCATTTTATACACTAGATAGAGCAATGGAAAAATAGCTACTGCAAAGGTGCACACTTCAAAGTACAAAAAACTGCTCCAAAAGGAGTCGAGTAAATTGATCTTCATGGTGTAAATGGTATTCATTAAACCTATACCGCCGATCAAGCTTAGTTTAAAGGACAGTTCTTTGCCAACTGTCCAATCATTTTCTGTGAAAAAAGAAGGAAATAATCTAGGGATAAGTATTAGAAAGATCAGAATGATGATAAAGGAGATACCTGCATATCCCAAGACGAGTATCATTTTATTGGGGTCTTCGCTCAATTCAAAAGGCTGAAAGAAATAAAGGAATAGAAATATGAATAGGCTGATCCTTACAGCAGTCAATAAACTTTTTTTAGGTTCTACTACTAAATGGTAAGGACGGCTGAAGTACGTTTTCATCAATTCAGTGCGTTGGGCAAAATAACAGATTTATCTCAACTGGAACGCTGAAAAATAGTATTAATTACCCATCCAGTATGCAGTTTTTACAGGGCAGCAGCAACTGTGCGTAGCGTACAAAACAAAAGATGATACCCCCAAATACAGCATTTCTGATGATCCAATTGAAGATTTGAGTCAATTCTCTTTTTCTACTTCCACTACACGATCTAAATGCTCTGAACTTGTAGTGTTGTCCATCAATAGGTTTCAGTAAATGGATCGCTGCATCCCCGTTTGCTGAATTAACTCAAATCTTTCAGTGACAATGCCGTAACTAACTTGAATGACTGCTCGAAGCATCACGCAATAGAAGCACTTTTACCATATTCTGGCACTTTTGCATCAGGCTTGCTCAAATGATGTAGCATCCACATGTGTTTTTTTAAAGCTACCCAGAAATTTGGATTTTCGTAGTAATCAATATTGAATTCTTCCGCTGTATCTTTCAAAATATCCGTTAGGACATCATAGTGAACATGACAAACCTTAGGGAAGATATGATGAATGACATGGATATTGATGCCACCCATCAGCCAATTGCCTAGCTTGTTTTTCCTAGAAAAATCAGCCGTTGTTTCCAATACGTGCAGCGCGTAATTATTATCAATATTACCATCATCATCGGGGTTCGGGAAATGCGTACCCTCATAGATGTGCGTCACTTGGAAAATCAATGCGAAGGTCAAGCCAGGCAGAATGTGCATATTGATCCAAGCCAAAAAGATCACCCAAGCAGCTTGTGGCAAAAAGATGATAGGCAAAACAATCGTTAGTCCATAATAGACGGTTTTGGAAATCAATAAAATAATATATTCTTTTAGAGGATGCGAAATTTTCTTGTTGTTTCCGATATTCGCTTCCACAAAGAACCACTTAAAATCTTTAGCGGTCACCCATTGTAGCATCGCTAGAGCGTATAAAATGGGCGTATAAATGTGCTGCCACTTGTGGTGTGGCTTATAAGGCTCATCGGGCGTGAATCGAAACAATCCGTGGGTTTCCAAAGTTACATCAATGCCACGAATATTGACGTAGCCGTGATGTGCGCCGTGCATTCTACGAAACAAATATTGATTGCCGCCGATAAAATTCATGCTATAGCCTAGCAAATCATTCACCCATTGTTTAGAAGAATAGGCATCGTGAGTAGCATCGTGCATGATGTTGAAAGCAATGAAAATATTGACAAATCCAAGCAACATAAAGACCATGAATAGCCAAAACGTATTTAAAATACCCGACATCAACAAAGCATAGACACTGATCCAAGCTACTATTGCAAAAATAGTCTTGAATACCATTCTGCTGTTGGCGTATGGACTGATATTGTTATCTTCAAAATAAGCATTTACTCTTCTGCGCAATACTTTAATGAACTCACTCTTTTTAGGGGTGCTTTTGAAACGGACACGTTTGTCCATGGTAGTTTTATCAAGCATATTGAGTGTGACTTTTTATTAACCAAAAAAAATTGTCTTATTAAGAGTACAAAAGTATTAAATCTCTTTCAAATGGTAAGTTTTTGTAAATTGACAAATATCAACAAGAAAATTCCGTTCGAGAGAACTTCTGTTGTCAAAAATCGTAAAGTGAAAATCATTCCTACTCTAGTCGCATCAGCTAGAGGCGTTACAGGCTCTCGAAAATATCGCAGCCTAGATTTACTAAATTCCAAAAATTTAGCAAATCACCTTTTTTGGATTTTCTAAATCTCAAAGATTTAGTAAATCTGTACTAAATAGTTAGTCAGATTAATGATATTGGTTAAATAAAATATTACAAACGTTTGATAAACAGCACTTTAAAATAAAATTGCTCCGATACTGTTATCTTAACTGATTACTAAGTTGAGACCCTAAATTTTTACTATTATTAAGCAGGTTTACATTCTTTGAAGTTCGTGATATATGGCACAAAAGCAATCTGTTTACACTAAACGGTTTCAACGAAACTATCTAAAAGGGACAATTCGATACAAGCTTTCTTCTTTTTGGCTAGGCTACGCGCTTGAGTTAAGGGATCGTTTGAAGCATGCTTTTGGTGAGCAAAAACAGCCAAATCAAAAATTTGTCATTTTTACTTCTGGTCGTTCTGGCAGTACGCTTTTAGTGGATTTACTGAATTCAAGTCCTGATTTGCAATGTGATGATGAACTGTTGAAACGAAGAGTTGCTTTTCCAATTTCCTTAGTGAGGAGTTTTGCGCAACAATCCAAAAAAGAGGTTTATGGCTTCAAATTATTATCCTATCAATTGCTCAACGTACAAACGGGCATCAAAGATAAGCGAGCCTTTTTAGATCGCTTGACCCAAGAAGAAGGCTATCGCTTGATTCATCTGAATCGAGACAACAAAGCCAAGCAAGCCCTTTCTATCATTTATGCTTTCTACAGAGGGCAATGGCACAATCAAGAAGGCAGCAAGCAAAAAAAGGCAAAACGATTTGAACTCAATCCGCAAATCTATCTGTATTTTTTAGAGGAACTGAAAATTTTGGAAGCCTTTGAGCAGGAAATGATGCGTAATCGGGAGCATCTTGCTTTAACTTATGAAGAAGATTTACGCGAACCCGCTCAATACGCACAAAGTATGCAGCGGATTGCCAAATATTTGGATATAAAAATCAGTCGCCCTGAAAGTAAGCTCAAAAAAGTGACGCCGAGCAAGCTTTCGGATATGATTTCTAATAAAGAAGAACTAGTAAATGCGGTACGTAACTCTCCTTTTGAGGAAGAAGCAAATATTTTGGAGCGGATGTAGTAGTAGAAGACAGACACTTGCAAGTCCTTCGAGAATTGATTGGTAACTGATGTTACGCACTAGCGTAGTGTACAGAATATACGAAATAGCCCTGACTGATCGTGATAAAGAATGATTATATTTGAGCAGGAAAGTAATCTTATTTCTTTAAATTATATTTTATTTTAGTAGGAATAAATACTAATTGAGCGTAAATTTTCGCTGGGGAGGAGGTCGACACCTCCCCTTTAGAAACCCTCATCAAATTTGGCAGGCTCGACGCCGCCAAATTTGAAAAAATGGGTGTAGCCCTTGTTTATAAATAAAAGCGGAATAAAGTTATCTTTCTGTCTCACGATAAGCATTGATATATCTATTAAACAAGCGGCACTTTGTAATACCTATGAACTATAGATCAACTGTCCGCGTAACGTCAGTTAGTAAATTCCTTACTAAAAGCTATTCTCTACCAAAAGAAAAACAATCTACCCCACCGTCATTTCTAGCCACCACAACGTACTTAGCCGTTCCATTGGCTTTAAGCATCTCAATCGCCTGAACATTACCTTCCACCGCAAAACCGACTTCTTGCAGTGCGACGCTACGCAAATGATCTTCTTCCCAACGTAAAAAATGTCCAAAAGAAGCATCCGATTTACCGATACTGGTAGTATTAGCTTGAAAATTACCTGCTGCTAAAACGTCCATTGCGCCCTCTTGGTCGAAGTCTGCACTGGCAAAGGCTTGTACGCAAGACCATTGCACCTCTTCAGGTAGCGTATGCACTTTGTATTCACCATCTTCATTGAGCAAATAAACCGAAGCCAATTGCTCCACTTGAAGTTGCGTGCTTTTTTCCAGATAAGCGGGCGGAAAGACTTCCTTGAAGCTTTTTTGAGCAAAGCTTTTGTAGTCGGTATAGGTCTTGCGAACGCTTACGATTTGCTTGGCAAGTAAATCCAAATCGGGATAAACCCATTGCTGTTCATTTTTGTAATAAGCCATAATTGGGTCGCTGGCTTGATTGCCGTCGAAGTCGCTGATGTAGAGTTCAAGAGGCTTTGTGGGCGAAGCGGATAAATTCGTATTTAGTCCTTCATTGCCCAACAAAATATCCAGATCACCGTCTTGATCTATATCATTGCTAGCAATACTTTTCCACCAGCCTCTACTGTTTGGAATTTCTTCTTTTTTGACGCCTTCTTTTGTGAAATGAAAAAAAGAAATCGGCATCCAGTCGCCTACTAAAACCATGGTGCGTTCTTCTTCCAGCCAAATTCCATCGGTAAGCATACCAATATCTGCATTTTCACCGAAAAAATCTTTTGTAGCATCCCGAAATTGTCCTTTGCCATTATTCAATAACAAAACACTTTCACCAGCTTTACCGTAAGCATTTGGAATCGCTCGATGCCCTACGAAAAGGTCTATATGTCCGTCTTTGTTGGCATCAAAAGGCAAGACGAATGCACCATTGAAGTCGAGTTGGGGCAAGGCATTTTTAGCATAGGAAAATTGCCCTTTGCCATCATTGAGATAAAGGTGATCTTGCAGCGCAAAACCCGAAGACAATTCCCCACCAGCATGAAGGACATATAAATCCAAGTCGCCATCCGCGTCTGCATCAAAGAAAGCGGCGTCTATTGCTTCTTTCATTTGCTGCTGCTGGAAGCTTGGATTGGCAAGTCGCTGGAAAGGCATTCCCTTTGCTTGCTGCAAGTAAATTGCGCCTGTTTGTCCCTTTGCACCACAGATGTAAAAATCTTCCAAGCCGTCCGCATTCACATCTCCTATGGCTAGTTTCGGTCCTTCAGTACTCAGCGCGCGTGGCAGTAGTTTTTCATTGGAAAAATCGTTGTAAAAAAGCTCTTTGTGTTGAAAATTAATTCCTGAATTATTTATTTTTTTGAATAGCCTTTCTGTCGGTATAACAGGAATAGTTTTCGTATCAACGGCTGCTTCAATATCCACTTCAATGATCTGATTGGCGGCAACGTCTTTTAGTACCTGAAAACCGTCCTTTCCCCAATCTACGTATATGCTATCTATCTGCGCTGCCTCGCCTAAACCAAAGTGTAACACTGCTTCATTCACACTCGACAGCCAACCTCTATTGATTTGATTTTCAACGATTTGCTGTTCTCCACCAACGAATAATTTGACACTCACTCCTACCCCATTTTGATTTTCTAGTCTGCCTTTCAGTTTAATTTTCAAATAGTTGTTTTCGCTAATTTCATTGCTTCTATTTTCAAAAATACTTGCCGTTTCTCCCCAATTGTTCAACACCAAGTCCAAATCACCATCACCTTCCAAATCTGCGTAAATTGCTCCATTAGAATAGCCCAATTTATCCAAGCCCCAAGGGCTAGATACTTCCTCGTATTTTAAGCCTTGGTTTTGAAAAGCTTTGTTGCGATAACGACCGTCAGGCATATTTTGAATCATCTCAAGTGCGGGTAAATTGTCTTTGGCATTCGCACTAGAAAGATAGCGAATGTAGTCCAAATCATTGGGACGTTTTGGAATACCGTTGCTGATGAAAATATCTTTTTGCCCATCATTATCCAAATCCGCAAAAAGGCTGCTCCAACTCCAATCAGTCGCATCTATACCCGCAAATTGCCCAATTTCGCTGAATCGAATATTGTCCATATTGGGTAATTGTCCGCGATTCAGTTGGAGCATATTGCGCGAATACTGATCGTGATAACCGAAAGACCGTTTGTAGCGATAAATTTCGTAAGGATCGACGCCCGCTGAACTTTTCAGAATGGGTTCTTGGTCGGGTTTCATATCCACGGTCAAAATGTCTATCCAGCCATCGTTGTTGAAATCGGCTAAATCGCTGCCCATCGCAAAAGTGCTGAGGTGTCCTGTGAGGGTTTGAATGGATTCTTTGAAAGTGCCGTCACCTTGATTGAGGTAGAGGTAATCGTTTTCGTGGAAGTCGTTGGTGACATAGATATCAGGAAAGTGATCTTGATTCAGGTCTGCGACACTTACGGAAAGTCCATAGCCCATCGCACCGCTGTAAATGCCAGCCTCTTCAGTAATATCCACAAATCGACCATTTTCATTTCGATACAAACGGTCGCCCGCTAAGCTATCTTTAATTGCTCTAATCACTGATTTTTTATAAGATTCGGGCGTATGCACCGCATGATTGAGCAGAAATAAATCCAAGTCGCCATCCAAGTCGTAATCCAAAAAAGCAGTGTGCTGTGAATAGCTCGAAATATCCAAACCATAATCCGCTGCCGCTTCTTTGAAAGTCAAATCGCCTTGATTGATGTATAGCCGATTTTTACCTTTCAGCATCTTATAATTGGCAACTTCACAAACGTAAATGTCCAAATAGCCATCCGCATTGATATCCACCATCATCGCACCGCTCGTCCATTTTTCAATGCCCGTTTCACCCGCCACGCCTGCCTTTTGCGTGATGTCTTCGAATTGCAGCTTGCCTCTATTGAGATAGAGTTGCTCTGTTCCTTGATTGGAAGTAAAATACAAATCCAGCAAGCCATCTTGATTAATATCGCCCGCTGCAATGCCACCACCATTATAGAAGTAAAGGTATTCGATGATATTGAACGCCTCACTTTCTGCCAATTCATTTTTGAAATCAATACCCGTTTGGGAAGGAGAAAGTGCTTGAAAGAGTTGATTATCAGCTTGTTGTTTGTTTTGCTCACAAGACAATAATAAGGAGCATAGCCCCACAACGAAAGCTAACTTATTTAGATATTTCCATGATTTCATCGAATTTAAGCTTTGCAATAGTTTGTACAATTTTCGAATGCTAGATATGTCATATTTGACTTTGATAAGAAGCTGGTTATCTAAACAATTATGAGGTTGTTCTCAAAAACCAAAATATGACATATCTTAAAAATTTGGCTCTGAAAACCGCAGATAGCCTACGTTCTTTGAGGCTTTTCAAAGTGAAATTAGGCGGAAAATAGTCCTGTTATAAATCAAGAATAGATGTATCCAAGTACTTAAGTACTTCTACCTAATTATTTGGGCAATAAGCTTGTGTAAAGTGTTCATTATAAACAATTTAAACAAATCAACAGCTTAAACAAATAGGTAGAAGTACTTATATATAAGGAACGAATCAAAATAATCAAAATCACTTTTTTATCTCTTGTAAAGTGTAATAGAATAGCCCAAACTACTCTATCCACTTCGCAAACTCTAAACCAAGCATAATGTTGTCTATTCCGCCGTTGGGCTGCATCAAGCCCGCGTTAGAGATGTGTCGCCAACCCGCTGTGATGCCCAACTGCTGAGTATCTTTCAATAGGGTACGATAGGCGAGCGCGAAATTATCTGAAAAGATAAATCCCTTTGCTTGTCGACGAGTTTCTACATTGATGAAATGTGGGCCTGCGCCTGCTCGAAGACTTAGAATATGTTTTTCAGCAATTCTTAGGTTCGCATCGAATTGTACATTTGCACCAAATTCTACCTTGATTTTTGCATTGTAGCGCACCAAACCAATCTGCGGCATAATATTCATCCCAACATTAAACGCTGTTTTGCTTTGATAGAGTGGCAAATGATAAACTGCACCAATCAATACCGGTTGATACAATTGCTGTTCGGGTAATTCTTTGTAAGCGATGCCATATTGTACAAAAACGCCCCAATATTTTTGATTGAGGAAAGTCTCTTTTTGAGCTTGCAACTGAATGGCAAATGCAAATAAGATAAAGAAAGATAGAAATCGCATGAATGAAAATTTGAAACAGTGTCGTAGTTGTAAAGTTAAATGGGCGCGTCTAAAAATGTTGCTTTTGATGACCAGTATCAGCATGAGGCTGATTGCTTGTCATCTATTCTGCTCGTTGCCTAGGTGACAGTCATTTTAAAAATGACCGTTATCATGCTTGCAACATTTTTAGTAGCACACTGATAAACTAAGTTTGTTTTAATTTTGAGAAGCGAGAAATGCCTTAGGAACGAGGGATGAATAAACTGAGGTTCTTGACAAGATATTTTTGTGCTAATGGAGGCAGAAAAATCGCAATCCGCCTTAGGCGGACATAAGACTTCTTCTAACGAAAAGTAGCGCAAAACCTGTTCGCCTAAGGCGTAAAGATGAAGTCAAGAAGCTGAGGTTATTTGTGCGTCGTTCCTTAGAATTTCGAGCTTCAAAAAACCTATCTGCCGCCGTCTTCGACGTCAGCGGACAAGGGGTGAGGGAGAAAAAAATTTTAGAAAAACCCTTTTTTATCCCTCAAACTTCCCTATCTAAAATACAAACAAACTTAGTTTCTTCCAATTTTTGAGAAGGGAGAAAATCGTAGATTTTCGAGCTTCAAAAACACACTTAGCGCCGTCTTCGACGGTGGTAGATAAGGCTTAATGGAGAAGAAAGGGTTTTTCAAAAATCCTTTTTTATCCCTCAAACTTCCCTATCTAAAATACAAACAAACTTAGTTTACAAAGTATTCAACTTGGCGATCATATTGGAGGGAAAATTGCACAAAATTTTTGATGGAAAATTCTTTTGGAGGGAAATTGGATTTTTTCTGCGAAAAAATCTGATCTTACAAAAAAGCCTTTTTACGTCATCCAATTGGATAATTGGCGATGAATAACTCACTCGCCTGCTGCCTACTATTTGAGCCGACAACATTCCTCATCCCATAAGTGATGTTCCAATCTACAACATGGGCAAAGCTAAATAATTCGCGGATGTATTCGCTATTATCGTAAGTGATTAGCCATTGATGCGGACAGTTTTTCATAGTTCGAGCGAAACGCTCGTGGTCAAAGGATTTATGAAGGCTTCCTTTTTTACCATAAAGCGCAGATTTACTCGCTGAATAATAAGGTGGATCAAGAAAAATAAAAACTTCTTCTCCCTTCTCATTTACCACCGCTTCGTAATCCAAGTTTGTTATTTTCGTATTAGCTAAGATACCGTTTAAAGCCTCCAAACGCAAGATGCTAGAGGGTGTAAAACGCTTTTCAAAGGCTTGCTTGGAATAGCCACCACTTTCTATCGTACCAGAGAAAGTAATGCGATTGAGGATAAAAAAGGCAGCTGCTTTCTGCGAGGGTTCGAATGTAGTAATACGATTGACTAAAAAGCGATGTAGCTTTTTTCCATCTTCAAATTCTTGCCTCCATATCTGCACCTGCGCAACTACCTCCTCCAAATCATCTCGAACTGTTTGCCAAAAATAAAATAAGTCTTCGTACAAATCATTCACCCAATAAGTTCGTTGGGGAAAGCTTTGCTTTTGATGCAAAAAAGCAGAAGCACCACCCAAAAAAGCCTCTCGGTACGCCTTGTGAGGAGGAATTAAAGGCGCGATTTGTTTGATGGCACGACTTTTTCCACCTGGATAGCGCAAAGGACTTTTGACCATTTTTGGTATATTTTGCTTAATTTGTCGCAAAAATAATAGAAAGCATGAGATACTTACGGCTTGTAAAGTCAATTATAAACGGAAAAAATATGCAAGAAGAAAAATCTTATTCTAAATGGACGCTTGAGGAATTGTTGGTGAAGGAGAAGGCACTTAAGAAGAAAGAAACCATTGCTTCATTCATTATAGGATTTTTAGTAGCACCTATGATTTACGGAGTCGCGACCAAAGGTTTTGGATTTATCTACGTAATCATTCCATTGGCATTGATCTATGGCATCTATAGAGATTCACAAAAGAGGAAGCAGGTTCTTCGGCAAATACGAATAGAAATTAGTGCTAGAAAAATGGCTCAGTGACGCACGAAAAATAAACTTACGCTCTTGACTGGACGATCTGTCATTTCTTCCATTTCGAGAAATCAATTATATTTAGCCCTCGCTACATAAAATAGTCAATATGAACATTCTAGAAATAGTCATCGGTATCATCTTTGTGATGTTGCTATTTAGTCTTTTAGCAACGACCATTATGGAAACCATTTCAGGCGTCTTTGCATTGCGTGGTCGTAATCTAAAGAAGGCACTCCGACATATTTTGGCGCACGACGGCAACGAGAGTTTGTTTAAAGAATTTCAAGAAAGTGAGATGTATAAGCAGTTGGCGTCCAAAAATAGAATTGGAACGGGTTATCGTCCACCTTCTTACGTGAGTGCCAATTCTTTTTGGATGATTATGTCTAATATCATGTTTAAAGGGACAGATAACAACCTCACAAAAGTGAGAGATCGGGTGCTAGAGTTGGCAGAGAAAGGGCAAGTCGGACACCACCTCAAACAGGTAATGATTCAACTCCTAGACGAAACCGAGCGAGCAGATGCAGCAGGCAGAAATTCGGAACAGCTTAAGTCTAGTATTGAGTTTATACAAAATGAAAAGGTCAAAAACCAGATCGTCGCTTATGCAGAAGGGGTTGAAACCAAGCTGGATGCCTTCAAAACGAATGTGGAAGATTGGTACAATAATATCATGGATCGCACTTCAGGTTGGTACAAACGCCAAACACAAGCGATCCTATTCGGCATTGGTATCACTATTGCCACTTCTTTCAATGTAGATGTTATTTCAATCTACAATCAATTATCTGCCAATCCTGAATTAGCTATACAAATTGCGAATCAAGCACAAGCCTTTACCGTCAAAGAAGATGCCGATGTCACTCCACAAAACTATGATGCTAGTGAAGGTATCATATTGACAGGCAATGAATTAGCAGAAATTAGAAACCTCGTCAAGAATGATATTGCGAGCTTGGAGTCGCCCCTCGGCGTTGGTTGGGGTTTAGTCGATCGAGAAGGCATGGAAATCAAAGACTGGTTGCTAAAATTCGGGGGTTGGATTGTGACTTCCTTCGGCATTATGCTCGGCGCGCCTTTTTGGTTTGATCTATTGCGCAAATTGGTGAATATTCGGAATTCAGGTGCTAAGCCTTAGACTTGCCAATTCACTATGAATCAATATGGAATAATATAAATAGATTGCTCTATCAAACCACTAAGAAACGAAGGAATAATTAGATTGTCAGCTAAAGAAGTGGTATTATCCTAGTTGAAAGTAGGACTTTTGAGGTCATAGCATCAACTTCATACCACTTTTCAATATGCTGGTCTAGTAAGGTTCAATTTATTGATTTTCAGTATATTAAATTGAGTAATTTTCAATTTATTATCGAAATAGTATTCTATTGAACGATAATTTTTCGTAATGTATAAAATATAGATTACGAGTGTCCATACTTGACTTAGTTTCAGATTTTGCTGGCATCGAGCCAGCAAAATCTGATTAGGGTTTTCTAAAGGGAACAGAGAGAATTTTTTCCAAAAATTCTCTCTGTTCCCTTTAGAAAACCATTCAATTTGAATCGGTTCGATGCCAATTCAAATTGAACACACGTATAATCAGCGACTTACACATTAAAGAAAATTATTGCTCAGTAGAATACGAAATAGATACGTCCAAGTACTTAAGATATGTCTTCTACTAGCTACAAAACTACTTTCCAACAAGCCTCTGAGCTAAAAGCTTACACAGGCAAAGAAATAGGTCTAAGCAGTTGGATCACCATCGACCAAGCTGCTATTGATACCTTCGCTCAACTCACCAAAGACGAACAGTGGATTCATATTGATCCTGAAAAGTCAGCGCAGTACTCCCCTTACAAAACGACAATTGCACATGGCTTCATGGTGCTTTCTTTTGTTTCTCATTTTTCCTACGAATGTTTTGAAATCAAAAATATAGGGATGGGCTTGAACTATGGTTTGGATAAAGTACGCTTTATGAATGCCGTGCCCGTCAATTCCAGAATACGCGGACGCATTTCCCTGCTAGAATACGAAGCCAAGGAAAAAGGAGCGAAGTACAAATTTAAAGTGATAATAGAATTAGAAGGACAAGAAAAACCTGCTTGTGTAGCGGAGTGTATTGGAGTAATTTATGAAGCTTAAACACGCTGGACAATCTAATTGAAAAATTACTGAATCGCTGTCAATTATGCGATTACAATTTAATAACTCATGTTACGCAAGTAGTACCTTAGTCTATATTATTCGCTGATCTCTGAGATTGGCGTGTTTTGAATTAGAGTGGCTGTCGAAGCCACTCTAATTCATGAAAATTCTTTCGGAGCGAGCCATATTTGAACTTTTAGCTCAAATATGGCTCGCTCCTGAAAGAATTTTCCTACAAATCGTCGAGTTCGACTTGTCTGCCTCAGGATGACACCCGACGATTTGTAAACAAGTGGCACTTTGTATCATTTGCAATTTGGTGTTTTACGCAACATCAGTTAATAAAAAGATGTAGAATTCACTTTCCCAACAGAAAAGCGCGACACCACCGTAGAACCTGTCTGCCCCACTGTGTCCGCCTCAGGCAGGAGGCGGAAACGATGGTGGCACATAAGCTTATATCTTTTTAACTGTGGGTATTTCGTTCTCACTGCATTAGTACTTCATCAAAGCCCGCGTAATCTGACGATGCCCTGCTCCTTGTATCCTGATGTAGTACGTGCCTGCGGGCAAATCACTTCCATAAAAATGGACGTAATGTTTTCCTGCACCCAATTGTCGGTTGATTAGTACTTTCAACTCCCTACCCATGGCGTCGTAAACACTCAATCGAATGAACTCTCTGGCACTGACGAAACTGATTTGCACATGATTGGAAAAGGGATTAGGAGAGTATTCCAGATCAAAAGCCGCATCACTCACCACTTCTCTCGTGCTAGTGGGCGTCGAACTGCATTCTATTAAGGACATATATTGAAAATCATCGAATAAAATTTCTCGCACGTTTTCTTCCGATGCACCCATCCAATCCATCAAAATTGATCCATAAACATTTCGGAAATCGTATTGCATCGGTAGAGCTTCTTGATTGCGGACTTGTGCAGGAATTTCTGGATTGTCTCCAATGATGCCGCCTTTCACACAAGGACCGAACAAAAGCATCGGTGTGGAAGTACCGTGATCCGTACCGTAGCTGGCATTTTCCTTAATTTGTCTTCCAAACTCGGAGAAAGTCATCATCAAGACGCGATCTTCCATACCTTGATTTCTTAAATCTTCCATGAAAATGGCAACGCCTTCAGAAAGTTCGGTCAGCAATTCGGCGTGCTGCCCTTTCAAAGGACTTCCACTGATCGCTTGACCCGCATGCGTATCAAATCCACCCAAATGCACTACATAAATCTTCGTCCGCAAGCCCCCCGACATCAACAAAGCGACGTTTTTCAACTGCTTTGCCAAACGGTTTTCATCTTCTGCATAATTGACGGTGTTTGCTCCACTATTGGCAGCACCTAGAATCACTTCTGAGTAGGCATTGGTCTGCGCAATACTGGTCTGTAAGAACTCCAACTCCTGCCCATAAGGCGTATCGGGCGCATCCGTACCTGCTCCTTGTGCCAATGGAAAAAGTCGAAAAGGGTCTTCGATCGCCAAACTGTAGTTGACGGCGGCTCCTTGGCAAGTCATCGAAATCAAAGAACCCATCGTGAGGGCAAAAGGATCGGGAAAATCACTGTTGGGATAGCCATAAGGATAGTCAGGATGAATTTGATCGTAATAGCGACCAACCCAGCCCGAAGACCAAATTTCATTGGCAGGTGAAGCACTCATTTTGATGTCTGTACCTCTGAAATGGGAGCGCACGGCATTGGGATAACCGACACTCTGCACAATCTGTACTTTTCCTTCATCGTACAATTGCGACTTTACTTTTTGCATGGAAGGATGAAAACCGACAGTATCATCTATTTTGAGGACATCATTTTTGGGAATCAAAATGCCACGCCGCACACGTCCCAAATTATCGTATTGGCTAAGCGGTGGCAACATACTCAATCCGTCATTCCCTCCATTCAGTTGTATCAATATCAAGACACGATCACTCTCTTCATCCAAAGAAGCGGCTAAAAGCGGATGTGTGGCGACACCTACGCCCATGCCGCTCATGGCAATCGGAAGCGCAGTAGCAGTAGTAGCAGCTGCGCGGAGAAAATTTCTTCTTTTCATTGTTGTGTGTTTTGGATGTTCTAAATCCATTGATAGAGCTATTAGCTAGACTAGTTCATTGATTATCAACTGATTGCAACAGGTAATTACTTTCAGTTATCTATGAATATTTCCATCAATGAAAGAACACGATAAATAGTTTGGTAAGGTCAGAAATCTGACAAGTCTCCATGCAATTTTCACCCTATTGCAAGAGCATAAACATAGCGATCAACCTATAAGCGCATACTTAAGTATCCATGCTTTCTCTCTGACTCTTGACTTCTAAAATCTAACTTCTCTTTCCAGCTCAACTCAAATAATACTCTGGCATATTGACCATAGCATTGAGCAAGTCTCGCAGCTTATTTTCGATGCTTCGCTTCAATTTATTGTCGTTCGGATTGCTCTTGTACTGCTCGTATTCTATGGTCCACTCAAAGTCAGGTAAACCTGGTATTAAGATGTCTTTGAGTGCATCAAATTGTCCTTGAGAGAGCGGACGCGGAAACATCAACTTCGCAAAATCGCCGACGACCGAGTTGGGATTGGTCGCATCACCCACTGTTTCCACAAAAGTCAAAACATCTACTCGAAGACGCGATGAACGAACCGCTAAACCTCTCAACGTAAGTGCATTAGAAAGCGTGACGCGCTCTGGAAGCGTTACGGAATTGATCCATATTCGATAGTAGAGCGGTTCTTGATAATAGGCTTTCCAGCCCGCTACATCTGGTGGATCGAAAAGTTCCATTTGCATGTCTTCCATAAAAGAATACATTTTTCTCAACTGCACATAGCGGCGAGCAGGATCATCGTCGAATTTGATGTGAAATTGCTTGAGCAAACCCATGATAAAATCGGTAGGATTTTTTATCATCGGCCCCATATTCAAAATATCGTAGAAATGCTGACTTTTGAGAAGTGTCTCCAAAACGGGTTTAATGTTGTAGTCATTATCCCGCAAGATTTGCGCCATCGGCTCAATGATATTCTGCCGCACTTGGTCGTCTATTTTGTAATAGACGAAGTAGCGATACAGCTTTTCACTGATGAAAGTAGCGGCATAAGGGCTTTCCAAAAGAATATCTATCAAATAAGCGTATTCTTCGTCTCCTCTATTGGTAATTGTAGCATTATCAAAGCGATGCGAGAGCTGTTTGGTGCTAGTGTCGTGACGATTTGGATAAAAAGTCGCACCCGTTCTCGCATTATCCGTTTCTTTATAGTAGCCTTCATCGCGCCAGCCCGTTAGTGCTTTTGCGGCTTCTTCCACATCTTGTTCCGTAAAAGTTGTATAATCACCTTCCCCTGCTAAGTCTCCTTTACCGACCGTGAATAGTTCTAGTAGTTCTCTAGCATAATTTTCGTTCGGCGCATTTTTATCATTCTGATTGCCATTGAGATAGCGCAACATAGAGGGACTGAGGGTCGCCTTTTTTACGAGTTCTCTAAAATCGCCTGTGGCGTATTCGCGCATTAAAGTGATGTGCTTGTACATGAAGGTGGGATCGCGTGTAATGAAAAGCTCCACTACGAAATGATCCATCCAAAAAACGGTCATTTTTTCTCTCACATTCATGCCTTCCTCTACGAATTGCTGTATCATCCAGGCCCGAAGCGACCACCTTCTTTTGTTGATTGCATCTGGATTTCCTCTAGGAGTAGCACGATCCACCCAAGTTTCCCACATCCGAACGATAGGGTCGTCTGGATTATCGTTGAGTGGTGGTTCTGGCAGCGGCAAATCTTCTAGTAGCGTACTCACTACTTCCTCCATGCCCATTTGGGCGGCTGCTTTCATCTGTTCAAAGGTCGGTCCGTACATCGTGCGACGCAATAAATGAGCGGCTTGTTCAAAATCCCAAGTGCCAGAATAAGGCTCTAATCCAGCATTGACGGGCAAGAGGGCGGCTACGGTGGTAGGCAATTCAATATCTTGCTGCCTTTGCCCGAGCATGCCACTGAGTAGTGCTCTTCTGTTCATAAGCGAGCAGTATTTTTAAATGTTCTGTAATCGTGTTTTTGTTGGTTTTGAGTTTTATACACCATTGCGGGTATCAATGGTCTGTATATTATAAATCTCTTCTTACCATTGTACATTTTCTTTTTTCAACCACAAAAGGAACAAAGGTCACAAATGCTAAATGCTTGATTTTTAGCTTATTCCTTTTGTGTTCTTTGTCCCTTTGTGGTTCAATTTATCCGAATGTCTAGTAGTAAGGAATTACTTTATCTTTTTTGTGCGAACAGCTTGAAACAAGGACAAGGCTGCTGACTTAAACAGAATCGTTAATCAAATAAACTTGTACACCTCCGATGCGATCATACATCTGCAATTTCACTTCTAAATACCTTTTTAGTTTATGTGTATAAAATATGAATTTTTTCTACGAAAAAATTCAAGAAGTCCTTTGGACAGGAATAAAATTTTATTCCTGTCCGAGAGACTCTTTTGGAAATTTTTATTGCATAAAAATTTCCAAAAAAAGCCCTCTCGCAATCGGGCAGGTGTCTAGCAGTGAAATCTGCCATAAAAGGCAAAACTGAGCAAGTATATGATTGATGATTGCCGATCTATTTGATTGATGATTAGACAAAATCCTTTGTTCTTCCGTAAATGTATGTTAGTGTAGATCACTACTTCGAATAGAAGCAGCCGAGTAGATGTGTAGTTGAGAAGTAAGCTTGTTGAATGGATACTGGTGAAAATACCAGCTTTGAAATGTTAATAATTTGTATGTGTCGCTTTCTTGGACTAGATGAAGTTATAAACGTTTAATTTGTAGTTTTTATTTCTAGCGGAAGCAACAAGTTTTTGAAAGTCAATTTTATATACTTTAAACAAAAAAATATGTGACTATTTATAACTTATTATTTTACGAAAATTTACGCCAAATAGTTGCACCTCCACTTGTTAAATAAATACAAAAGCAATCTCACTTCTTGGCTTGCGCGACCACTCGCTGTTTCTTTGCAACCGCATTAAATAAAATAAGTGCCTTTGCATAGATTATGCCCATTAATATCTTTTTTTCTGTTTTCGTTATTTGCCTGCCAAGATAACAGTACCACTATTCAAGAATCAGATTTTGTCCCGCTAGCAAATGACATAACTTCTGCTGTTTCTGCTTCTAACAATATCAGCAAAAAAGGAAAAATCCGTTCTGCTAGTCGTCTTTCCAGCATCTACACCAGTACGCCATTGGACAGCTTTGCCTTTCCAGTGATAGATGAACTAACGCTGAGTGGATTGCATCGTCAAAGACGTTTGCTGCGAAAAACGAAGCGACCTTACAATCAAAAAGTGGGCAATTTAACGATTAACCACAGCCAATTGATGCAAACCGTCGATGCTTTGGAGCGTTGGCAACACCTTATTCCCATAGGTATAGAAGAAGAATTGGAGGCGCACCAAATTTGGGGCAAAGACCGAAAAGGCAACGTAAAATTTACGGCTTATTTCTCTCCCGTCGTACAAGTCAGTAAGCGCAAAACGACACTTTATAAATATCCCATTCGCTCCAAACCCAAAGGTTTTTCAGGTCGTTTGCCCAGTCGAAGCGCCATTGAAGTGGGTGCATTAGACACAGTTACGCAACATCTAGCCTACGCCGCCAGCAAAACCGATATTTATTACATGCAACTACAAGGATCTGCTTACGTTCAATACAGAAACGGTAAGAGAGAACTATTTTCTTACGCAGGCGACAACAATCATCCTTACCGAAGCGTGGAACTCTATTTGGCGGCAAACAGCAAACGATTTAAAATCGGCGACGTCTCCATGGAAGGGGTCAAAAGCTATTTGATGCGAAATCCTTTGTTGGTAGATAGTGTGCTGAACCAAAATCCTTCTTATACTTTTTTTAGAAAAAGTAAAAGTGCCGTAATGGGCGCGGGTCTTGTGCCTTTAGAAGATAACATTTCAGTGGCAGTTGATCCAAGATACATTCCGTTGGGTAGTTGTCTTTTGGCGAGCGTACCTGTTTTGGATGAAAAGGACAATGTTATTCGGCACGAATATAGAATCTTATTCGCGCAGGACACAGGCGGTGCGATCAAAGGCGCAGGACGTGTTGACATTTACTTTGGTGTTGGTGGAGAAGCCCAAAAGCGAGCCAACAATTTCAATGCTTATGGTCGGCTTTGGCTCTTGTTGCCCAAACAAGCAGCACGACCACTTTTGTATTCTAGTGCTGATATTTTTTAATAAGTACCTGGACATAATTAATCGAATGCTAGATATGTCATATTTGACTTTGATAAGAAGCTGGTTATTAAATAATTATGAGGTTATTCTCAAAAACCAAAATATGATATATCTTAAAAATAAATCTGCGTGAGTACTTACTTTCCAAGGATAAATAAATAATGAACCAACCTACCCACATCCACACCACGCCCGAATCGGGAAGAAATTTCTTCGCTGCACATCGCGGCAAAGGTAAAGTCGTGATGCTTAACCTGCTGAAATTCAAAGAGAAAGCAGATTACAGTATATCGCCAGAACTTGCACCAGCCAACGAAATTTCGGGGGAAGCCGCTTACCAAACTTACGCAAAACACGCACTTCCTCTACTAGAAAAAGCAGGCAGCAAAACCCTTTTCTACGGCACTTGCAGCCCTTTCTTAATTGGCCCTTCGACCGAAGCGTGGGATGCTATGCTCTTGGTGGAGCACGAAAGTGCAGAAGCCTTTGTCGCTTTTTCTCAAGATAAAGCCTATCTGAAAATTGTGGGACATCGGACGGCCGCCTTGGAAGATTCGCGGCTGTTGCCGATTAAAAAAGGAAGCTTGCTGTAAAAATTCAAATAATCGATATTACTCTGAAAAAATTGCACAGTATCTTTGTTCATAAGCATGCTCACGTGTACGTGCCTTCACAAAATTTTCCACTTTAATAAAACTCACCTATAAAGCAAAGTATATTCACGCAATATATTAGTAAGAATCTTAAAAATACTCATAATTTTCTTAGGATTAAGATATAAGTCAATATTTTTAGTTAACTATTGAAGCTATAAATCCGCTTTACTTTATTCATATTCAAGTTTTGAATATCAACTAATAGGTTCATTACAAAGCATTAATTGCCGCCAATTTTGAGACAAAAACTCGGAGTAATAAACTGAAAATGAAAAATTATAGCAGTCACAAAAAGACATAATCGAAAAATTTATTTTAATGTGGTTATGAAAAAGATATTTATATTGTATTTTTATGAAGCAGTCATCTTCCAATAATCTTTTCAAATCCTAAAATATGCAAGAGCTTAAGAAAACACTGAATGTATTTATTATATATGCTAGAGAAGATAAAGACTTAGTAAAAAAAATGGAGATTTACATTACTCCACTATTGAGAAAAGGAAAAATAAAAATATGGAGCGATGAAAAGATATTACCAGGAGAAGATTGGAAGAAAAAAATTAACGTGAAAATGGTAACCTCTGACGTAATATTCCTAATTCTCAGTCCGAATTTTATTGCATCAGATTATATCAACGAAATTGAACTACCTACTGCTCTTGAATTACATGAAACAAATGAAGTTCCTCTAATACCAATACTCATGAAAAGCTGTAACTGGGAAAGTCTTCCACTGAATAAGCTACAGTTAATTCCGAGGAACACTAAACCGATTGCAAGAATAAATGAAAGAGAAGAAGAATCAGCATTTCACGAAGCCTCGTTAGAAATTGAACAAAGAATTTCAAGCATCATAAATTATCGAAGCGAAGTCATTGGAAACTACAAGCAAAGAGTTGAAAGTTTGATCTTTCAGATAAAAAGTCTTCAAGAACAAAAAAGAGATCACGAACATGACCTACAACGCGCAAAAGAGATAATATCTATGGCTAACGAAGTTGAAGATGAAAATAATAAACTAAAAAAAGAAAGACATGTGCATAATCAGATCATCAAGAGTCAAATGCAAGATATAGACAATTTACAAAAAGGAATAAAAACGAAAGATAAAGAATTAAGTGATAAAGAATACTATATCAAATGGCTGAATAAATCCCACGAAGATAACCAATCAAGCTTACAATTCAAGTTTGATGAAGAAATAAGAATGTTAAGAGACGCAAACTATAATCATCGCCAGAGTAACTATTTGTTAGGACAAAATAGCGTCTATATGACTGTGCATATTGAATTACTAGTATTCGCTATTCTTTTTCTATTCGCTTTGGTTCTTCACCTCGTAAATTTCTATAATTTAGTATTTACCTTACTCTTGTGCGCACTGGTATTCTGGATATTAATATATAAAGTTTACAATAAATCAGATGCTTATAAAGTAACATATAAAAGGGATGTATCTTTATTGAAAACTAAAATGAAGCAATTACGCATGCAAGTAAGTGAATTATATGAAGGTATGTCAATAATGACAAAAGGAGCATACATAGAAGTAGAGAAAGTGGTGAAGAAAATTGCAGATCATATCAACGAATCAACAAATAAAAGACTAAAAAAATAGGGTTGTCTGAATTTTTTTGAGGAATTATCAAAATCGACCTAATTTCTTTTAGTGAAAAAAGTGCCAAAAAGGCGTTAAAAACAAAATACGGTATGAGCCAAAACAAGGTGCTAATCAGAGCTGAAGCTTGGCGCAGCCCGTGAATAAAAGCTTGAAAAACA
>JBCCRX010000063.1:0-21601 GCA_039201015.1 Bacteroidota bacterium
AATTTGTCAAATTTAAGGAGCTAACAATTATTTTTTTCGATATATGCAATAATCGCTGCTAGTTGATGAGGTAAAAAAGGCTTCCATTGCTCAGATCGCCTAAACCAAGTCATCTGCCTTTTGGCGTAGCGTCTGGTATTCCGTTTGACTAATCGAATAGCTTCATCGCGATCAATCTTTTCATTGAAATAATCAAAAAATTCTTGATAGCCTAGCGTTTGTAATGCTGTTAAATTCTGATAAGGCAATAAGCTACGAACTTCTTCCTCCAAACCTGCCGCTAGCATTTTATCTACCCGCAGGTTGATGCGCTCGTAGAGTTCTGCCCGATTCCATTCTAATAAAATATAAATTGGCTGAAAGCTGCGCGGTATTTTTTCTTTTGCTCGAAAACTAGAAAAAGACTGACCACTCGCTCTGTACACAGCAATAGCGCGCATCAAACGACGCGGATTTTGGATATCTACTGCTTCATAATAAATTGGATCAATACTTTTTAAAATCTCTTGTAAATAGACCAATCCCTTTTCTTGATACGACTTCTCTAAAGATGCTCTCAATTCAATCGGTACATCTGGAAAATGATCCAACCCTTCACAAACTGCTTGAATATAGAGCCCTGAACCACCTACCAAAATAGCATAGTCGTGTCTTTCAAAGAGTTGATGCAATAATTGAAGCGAGTCGCTTTCGTACTTGCCAACACTGTAGGTGTCTTTGATACTCAATGAATTAATGAAATGATGAGGGGCAGCCGCTAACTCCCTTTCATTTGGTTTTGCAGTTCCGATGTTCATTTCCCTGAAAAACTGACGACTATCACAAGAAAGGATCTCCGTTTGAAAATACTGCGCCAATTGGATAGCAAGTTTCGTTTTACCACTACTCGTAGGACCTCCAATAACAATCAATTGCTTTTTAGCAGACATGAAAAGTTTTTATCTTCCTTTCGTAAAATTAGACACAAATCAACAGCTAGCTTTTCATTTTTCTTTCGAAGACATAGAGTAAGGTACCGACCTAGCACTACTTCCAAAAGCTTTATTAGCCTGCTTACCCATTTCAAATTTTAGACGACCACCTTTCTGAATCGCATTGTGTTGAATAAAAGTTTTATTGTAAGTTGCTCCATTTAAGCGAGCCGATTGGATATAGATATTCTTTTTGCTATTGCTATTGGCTTCGATACTAAATTGTTTGCCATTTTCTAAAGTTAAAGTGACTTTATCAAAGAGTGGACTGCCAAATACATATTCGGGTGTGCCTGGACAAACAGGATAAAATCCCAAAGCACTGAAAACGTACCAAGCCGAAGTTTGTCCGTTGTCTTCATCGCCACAATAGCCGTCGGGAGTGGCGGCGTAAAGCTTATCCATAATTTTGCGCGACCAATACTGCGATTTCCAAGCTTCATTGGCGTAATTGTACAAATAAACCATGTGCTGAATCGGTTGATTGCCATGCGCATATTGCCCCATATCACAAATTTGCATTTCTCTGATTTCGTGGATGACAAAGCCGTAATAGGATTCATCAAAGACGGGTGGCATTTCAAAAACTGCGTCCAATTGAGATGTGAATGCCTCTTTTCCACCCATGAGATTGATTAGACCTTGCACATCTTGGAAAACCGACCAAGAGTAATGCCAACTATTGCCTTCTGTAAAGGCATCGCCCCATTTTACGGGATTGAACGGCGTCTGAAATGCCCCATTTTCATTGCGTCCACGCATCAGTTGATGCTCTTTATCGTATAAATTGTGATAGTTTTGCGCGCGTTTTTCAAAGCGTTCGATTTCTTTCTTGGGTTTGTTCAGTGCTTTCGCCAATTGCCAAATCGCGAAATCTGCGTAGGCGTATTCCAGCGTTCGAGCAGCATTTTCATTAATGCCTACATCATAAGGCACGTAGCCCAATTTATTGTAATATTCTGCGCCGTAACGACCAACGGAATTGACAGGTCCTTTGCCTGTCGTATTTTTTGCAATCGCTTCGTAGAGCGTTTCGATCTCGTAGCCTCGAATGCCTTTGAGATAAGCATCCGCGATAATCGCCGCAGAATTAGAGCCAATCATGCAATCGCGATGTCCTGGACTTGCCCATTCGGGTAGCCAGCCGCTTTCTTTGTAAGTGTTTACTAAGCCTTCCATAATGTGGCTGTTCAATTCAGGATACATCAAAGTAAAAAAGGGGAAAACGGCTCGGAAAGTATCCCAAAAACCATTATCCGTAAATAGATAACCTGGCAGCACTTCGCCATTGTATGGACTGTAATGTACGATTTCGTTCTGTTCATTGTACTCGTAGAATTTTCTAGGGAAAAGCAGCAAACGATACAGACAAGAATAGAAGGTCTTCACCGCTTCGATGTTGTCATCTTCTATTTGGATTCGACTCAATTCCTTTTGCCAAACACGCTCGGCAGCTTGCTTGCTTTCTTCAAAAGTAGCTGTTCCTATTTCACGTGCTAAGTTCAGTTCCGCTTGTTCCAAACTAATAAATGAAGAAGCAATTTTTGCGTGTACTTGCTCTCCTTTCACTGTTTTGAAACCAATGACTGCACCCACATGTGCGCCTTCTTTTTCCAATTGATTTTTGTGCAGCGTACTATCGCTCCAAGTATGCGTCACCTCAAAATCTTTATCAAAAACGGCTACGAAATAATTGTGAAAATTATCGGGAACGCCACCGTGATTGTTTCGGCAATAGCCCACGATTTTTCGCTCCTCTGGTATAATTTTTACCATCGAACCTTTGTCGTAAGCATCCAGCACAATATAGCTTTCATCCGTTTCAGGAAAAGTAAACCGAAATTGTACCGCTCTTTCGGTGGGTGTAAACGCTGTCGTCACATCATAATCTGCCAAGTAAACGCTGTAATAATGTGGCTGTACTACTTCTGCCTTATGCGAAAACCAAGACTGCCGCTCTTCTTCTCGAAACTTCAAATCACCCGTCACCGGCATCAAGGAAAAAGCCGCATAATCATTGATCCACGGACTGGGCTGATGCGTTTGTTTGAAGCCGCGCAAATGATAAGCATCGTAGGCATACGCCCAGCCGTCGCCATTGGGAGCAGTTTGTGGCGTCCAGAAATTCATGCCCCAGGGTAGTGCAATCGCGGGATAGGTATTGCCATTGGAAAGGCTAAATTCAGAATCCGTTCCCATGAGTGGATTGACGTACTGCACTAGGTTTTCTTGATCCACTTTTTGGGCATTTAATAGTTGAAAGATCATAAAGAGGACACCAGTAATGTAAAATTGCTTTTTCATTTTAATTGTTTTGCTTTGTTTTTGAATCAAAAGGGCTTCTAGCAATGAAGTTGCAAACATGATATTATTTTTTCAAACATGTAAAAGTGTAATACAAATAGAAAGCATTTTTTACGAAAAAAACCTATATTTTTATGATTCATTATATCAAAGTTTTTCAAGCTGTTGTAGTTTGAAAATCTTATATCTTTGTCTCCTCCTTAGCAATAGGGTTGCCTTATAAAATCCAATGTACTATCTTATAGCGGCTAAACCGTAAAATAGAATGTTTTCTGAAACATCTAAGAGCATACAAGAACACATAAGATTTATTTTTTTTGCAAAAAACGGTGTAAGCCTAATTCTTTTGTGTTTCACTCGCTTTTATAAGAAAATCTTTTTCTAGCAGTTAGCTAGAGGCTTTATAAATAACTCATGTTACGCAAGTAGTACCTTAGTCTATGTTATTCGCTGATCTCTGAGATTGGCGTGTTTTGAATTAGAGTGGCCGTCGAAGCCACTCTAATTCATGAAAATTCTTTCGGAGCGAGCCATATTTGAGCTTTTAGCTCAAATATGGCTCGCTCCTGAAAGAATTTTCCTACAAATTGTCGGGTTCGACACTCGACGATTTGTAAACAAGTGGTACTTTGTGTCATTTGCAATTTGGTGTTTTGCGTAACATCAGTAAATAAAACAAAAGCAACGAGACTTATCAATCAAATATTTGGGCAACAACGATTCTCAATTTGAAAATTTACGACTCGTGTTGTCCTTTTACTAAAACATACTTGCCATGCCAATCAGAATGGAAAAAGATGAACAGCAACCCAGAAGAAATCGACCCAATAACCCTCAACCTGGGGGCGGCAGTGGTGGACTGGGTAGATTGCTGCCTTTTCTTTTGCTCTTTTTATTCAAAAAGCCAAAACTGATCCTTCCTGTTTTACTGATTGGTGCAGTACTCTACTTTCTGTTGGGCGGTGACTTTTTCAATCAATTTATGAGTCCAAATGCTAATGCAGATCAGATTACAGACTATTCACTGGGTTTCACGCCCAATCAAGAAGAATACGACAAAAGGCTTGTGTATGCTTCTTTAGCGGACGGCAGAAATGGATTGCCTCAAAGCATGTCCCTCAAGCAATACGCGCCTCAACGTCTCAACCAAGGCAGACAAGGTTCTTGTGTAGGTTGGGCGAGTGCTTATGCTGCCCGTACTATTTTGCATGCCCGACAAACGGGTAATGCCCCCAATCGCAATGCTTTTAGTCCTTCTTTCGTCTATAATCAAATTGCCTTTGAGGGTTGTCAAGGCACGTATTTGCATTATGCTATGGAAACCATGAAAAAGCAAGGTGCATTGCCTTTTGCTGAATTTGAATACAACGAAGGTTCTTGCCGATTGCAACCTTCCAATTCAGAAAAGAGACAAGCGGCTCAATTCCGCATCAAGGGTTACGAGCGACTTTCACAGGGCGCGAACGACTATAAGGTGGACATCAATGCCATTCGGCAATATTTGGCATCTGGCTCACCGGTGGTCATCGGTATGATGGTTGGGCAGAGCTTTACGCAAGGAATGCGCAATCGCCAAGTTTGGCAACCGACCAGGAGTGATGTCAGTGGCATCAAAAGATTGGGCGGACACGCCATGTGCGTCATTGGGTACAATGATACCGCACTCAATGGAGAAGGAGCATTTCAGATCATGAACAGTTGGGGTGATGATTGGGGCGACGAAGGTATTGCTTGGGTTGGTTACGATGATTTTCAGTATTTTGTCAAAGAGGCTTATGGCTTTTATCCGATGGGCAATGCGGCTGATGTAGATAAAAACAAGCTCGCTGTTCAGTTTGGTATTTTAGTCAACAATGCAAAAAATACGACGCCACTAGAACAGGTAAGTGGCAACATCTTTCGTACTAAAAATCCCATGCAAAAAGGCGGGAAATTCAAACTAGCTTTCACCAATTCGATAGAATGCTACACTTACGTCTTTGCAGAGGAAACGGATGGTTCTAGTTACACGCTCTTCCCTTACACCGAAAAGCACTCCGCTTATTGTGGCATTACGGGTACCCGTATTTTTCCAAACGACTATTCTATGGTGCCAGATGCAGTTGGAAATACGGATTGGATGGCAGTTGTAGTCAGTAAGAAGCAGTTGGATTTTCAACGCCTCAATCGCACTATAAATTCCAGTCAGAGAAACACTTTTGCGGGCAAAGTTTCGGATGCACTGAAAAGTGAATTGGTAGATCAACCCACTTTCAAGACTACTAATGGCAATGTACAATTTGAAGGAGATGTAAAGGATAAAAATGCGGTGGCGGTGATTTTGGCGATTGATAAACAATAAGGTAAAAGCAAGAGTTATTTTTATGAAAATATATCTTATCCCTTCATTAAATAGAAATGATGTTAGTTAATCTTGATAATGAAGTTTATTTCAAACATGTTTTTACAGATTTGGAGGTATTTCAGGAGTTCGTAAAAGATGTACTGAATAGACTTTATTCACAATAATATTTTTAAGAAGTAGAAAGTATATTTTTCAACCCTTTCGAGCGAGTTAAAAATTTTTGTGAATAATCACCAATATAGACATTAAAATTGATAAAGTAGAGACGGAAAAAGTGCTGCTAAATCCAGTTAGTGCTATCAAATTCCGCATGGATTTATTTGCAGAGGACAAAGCAAATCGAACGATTGTAGAAATACAAAAAGTAGATTATGATTATAATTACGATCGTTTTTCGCACTATTTTATGGCAAATATGCTTGATGTGCAAACAGATAGCAATGACTATTCCTATGCTAAGGATATCTATGTGATCGTAGTAATTACTGCTGCCTACCGCATCAGGCAAGAAGACGGAGAACCAATAAAAGACGGCTTTCTACTAACAGATATCAATCCAAGAAATCTAAGAGGAGAGCTTATCAAAATGCAAAATCATAAGATGATTTTACTAAACACAGAACACATTACAGACGATATTCCTGAGAATATCAGAGATTGGATGACTTTGATTAAACAATCACAGATAAATAAGAAAAATCCTGAAATTAATCTGGAGAAGAAAGGAATCGCAAAGGCTGCTAGTCTAGCGAATCTGAATCTTGTCAGCCCTGAACAAATTGCCGATGCAAAGATTCAGGAGATGCGAAAAAAGACCCTCGCACTTGTGGAAGATATGGCTAGGGAAGAAGAACAGGCAAAAACGGAGTTAGCGGAACAGAAGGCTAGAGCAGCAATGCAGTTAGCAGAAAAAGCAAAAAGTATAGCGGAGGAAGCAGAACAGAAAGCGGAAGAAGCAGAACAGAAAGCCAATCAGGAATTAGCAAAAAAAAATCAAATCATCAAGAACCTTGCGCAAACTGGAATGAGCTTAGAACAAATTGCCCAAATTACAGCCTTGAGCGAAGAAGTAATTAGGTCTATACTAGAACAATGAGCAAAAGAAATAAACTACAGAAATTTTCAGAGATGTATGCTTTTCCGCACGTCTATGAAAACTTCACTGCAAAAAATCCGCAATTGAGTGGTAAGGACGGCGCAATTGTAAAGCTGAAAGGACAATGGGCAGCAAAGCATTTTCAAAACAATCATCCAATCACACTAGAATTGGCCTGTGGAAAAGGAGATTATACTTTAGGCTTGGCAAAACGCTATCCTGAGCGTAACTTTATTGGTGTGGATATCAAAGGCGCAAGAATTTGGAGAGGTGCAAAAACGGCTTTGGAAGAGGGATTGGATAATGTTGCTTTCTTGAGAACGCGCATCGAACAATTGCATTATTTCTTTGAGCCAGAAGAGGTTGCAGAAATCTGGATTACTTTTCCTGATCCTTTTTTGAAGAAAGAGAATCGTCGTTTGACTGCTCCTCGCTTTCTAGAGATGTACCATAAATTGATAACTAAAGAAGGCATTCTTCACCTAAAAACAGATTCTCCTGATTTCTACAAGTTCACTTTAGAAGTTTTGGAGCAAGTGGATACTTTTAAACTTTCTTACGCAGAATCTGATATTTACAGCAAAGCTTTACTAATTCGCGAATTAGAAATCAAGACTTTCTATGAGCACAAACACTTAGCAGATCATCGAAAAATCAAATATGTGAAAATGCTTCGCAATGATGACTATTCTATTCAAAATAGTGTTGCCGAAATAGAAACGATAGAATCATCAATTAAATAAATACACTGTAAACTAAGTTTGTTTTAATTTCGAGCTTCACGAAACCTATCTGCCACACTTTGCTATGCCAGTGTATGTGTAATCTTGACCCTATCCCCTATCATTTTTTTCAATACAATCTTTTCTAGTACTTTTGCTTCTCTGTTTTGCTTTTTGAATATGGCTTAAAATTGCATCTGCTGCTACATTAGAACATTTCATGTACAAAGACAAAAAAATCATCGTAGTGCTACCAGCATACAATGCTGCGCTAACCTTAGCAAAAACCTATGAGGAAATTCCTTTCGATCTAGTGGATGAAGTCGTACTTTGTGACGATGCGAGCAAAGACAATACTGTGGAAATTGCTCAAAAAATAGGAATCAAACACATTCTTGTTCATCCTAAAAATAGGGGTTATGGCGGCAACCAAAAAAGCCTATACGACAAAGCAGTGGCACTGGGAGGAGACATTGTCATTATGCTACATCCCGACTATCAATATACGCCCAAACTGATTCCAACCATGGTCAATATCATCGGTGATGAGCTGTATCCCGTCGTTCTGGGTTCGCGCATTTTGGGAAAAGGTGCATTGAAAGGCGGTATGCCGCTGCACAAATACGTCTCCAATCGAATTTTGACTTTTCTACAAAACCTCATCATTGACTATAAGCTTTCCGAATATCATACGGGCTATAGAGCATTCAATAGAGAAGTGCTAGAGGCAATTGATTATCATCAAAATTCAGATGACTTCATTTTCGATAATCAGATGCTTTCGCAGATCATTTATGCAGGCTATGAGATTGCGGAAGTTACTTGTCCAACCAAATATTTCGATGAAGCTTCTTCCATTAATCTAAAGAGAAGCGCGCAGTATGGTCTAGGCGTACTCGGCGTTTCTGTACAACATTTTTTTCAAAAACTTGGTTTTGCCAATTACAATAGATACCAAAAGAAATGAAAATACTCAGTCTTTCCACACTACTATTTTTCTATATGTCCAGTTTTGCTCAATCTGTAGATACCCTACTTCTTTATCCAGAAGGTGCGCCCGATGCACTCGGAACAGCCGAAGCAGACATTCCAACGCTGACTGCCTATTATGCACCAAAAGATAAAGCCACAGGCGGTGCGGTAATGATTTGTCCTGGAGGCGGTTATGCTGCTTTAGCAATGGATCACGAAGGCAAGCAAATCGCGGAATGGTTTCAATCGCTGGGTATCCACGCATTTGTATTGAAGTACCGCTTGGGAAAATGGGACGGTTCGGGCTACCAGCACCCAACGATGCTAAACGATGCCAAAAGAGGCTTTCGCATTATTCGTTCTAGTGCCCAAAAATGGAACATTGATCCACATCGCATTGGTATCATGGGTTTTTCCGCAGGTGGACATCTCGCTTCCACACTCGCTACGCATTTTGATGACGGACAAACCGATGCCAAAGACCCTATCGAACGTGTAAGTTGCCTACCCAATTTTTTGGTGTTGGGCTATCCTGTTATTTCTTTTCAGGAATATGCACATAGTGGTTCTCGTAGATTTTTACTCGGACCAACGCCTTCTATGACGGATGTAGAAAATTTGTCCAATCACAAACAAGTTTCTGTACTTACGCCGCCTACTTTTTTCTTCCATACCAATGAAGACAAAGGCGTTCCACCCGAAAATAGTGTTTTATTTTATCTCGCTTTACGCGAAAAAAATATTCCTGCCGAACTACATATCTACGAAAAAGGGCGACATGGCGTTGGTTTCGCACCCGACGATCCCGTACTATCTTCTTGGAAAGATCGCTTGAAAGATTGGTTGAGGAATAGAGGTTTGTTGAACTGACAAGACGCGCAACTGACTAAATCCAAACGAGTTTTGGTGGTTTCTTATACTATTTGTAATATTGACCAATAGAAACTAGGGCTGTACGAAGTCTCGTTTTGGTTAACATTTTACTCGAAAATAGCCTAAGTCAATATCAGAAAATCGCTCAATAACTGATGTTACGCAAATCTCTTCGGACGGAAACACATGCTAACCAACTAGAACAAATTTTTAATGTCTGTACACAAAAAAGAAATAAAACGAATTACCACCAACATCCTCCAAAATATGAAAGTGAGTGGTGAGCGTATTGCCATGTTGACTGCTTACGACTATTCTATGGCGCGCATACTGGATGCGGCTAAAATAGATGTACTACTCGTGGGTGATTCTGCGAGCAATGTCATGGCGGGACACGAAACGACCTTGCCAATCACTTTAGATCAAATGATCTATCATGCTTCTTCCGTTGTGAGAGCCGTTAAGCGGGCATTGGTAGTCGTGGATTTACCCTTTGGAGCATATCAGGGTAGTTCAAAAACAGCATTAGACTCTACGATTCGCATTATGAAAGAATCGGGTGCGCATGCCGTAAAATTGGAAGGTGGCAAAGAAGTTAAAGAATCCATTGAGCGTATTCTTTCTGCTGGTGTACCCGTAATGGGACATTTAGGATTGACGCCACAATCAATTTATAAATTCGGAACTTATACCGTACGCGCCAAAGAGGAAGAAGAAGCACAAGAGTTACTGGAAAATGCCATACTACTGGAGCAATTGGGTTGCTTTTCGGTAGTTTTAGAAAAAATTCCTGCTAAACTAACCAAAAAAGTTTCTGAAACCTTGCAGATTCCAACGATTGGTATTGGTGCGGGTATTCATGCCGACGGTCAAGTCTTAGTTACCCACGATCTTATGGGCATTACCAAAGATTTTCATCCTCGCTTTTTGCGTCGTTATCTCGATTTGTTCGATCAAATGCAATCCGCTACAGAAGCCTATATTTCGGATGTGAAGAATCGAGATTTTCCGAATGAGAAGGAACAGTATTGAGATTAGCGATTAGCTTTTGGTACGAATAACGGGTGAAATTTTATCCTTAATTCTAAGGCTCAAAGTGAAGATTTACTAAATTTTGTGAAGATTTACTAAATTTTGAAAATTTAGCAAATCTAAATCGCTGTTTATCAGCACTCAATTTTTTTACCCCTCATTCGCATTATTGACATTTAGCTATTAGATACTTGCTGCAAAATTCTTAAAAGTATCAATCAAATCTACTTTTACTTTACTGAAAGTACTTTAATCTCCACCCTGCGATTAGCAGCTTGCTGCTTAGCACTTCGCGCATTGGGGTAGCGCATTTTCCAATTACCGTAGCCTTTGTACTTCATTCTATCCGTCGAAATGCCATTGGCTTCCAGGTATTCATAGACCATTTTCGCGCGATCTACAGAAAGTTGATAACTAAAGGTTTGCGTGCCGACAGGCAGCGCATTCGGACGATTGACGTGTCCTGCAATTTCTATTTTCAGGTCTTTGTTGTATTGCATGAAACGCAATAGTTTTGGAAGTTCTGGTTGAGAACTTTTCAATAGAACTGCTTCATTTCCAACGAAATAGAAATTTTTTAAATCTATGGATGCACCTGCTGCTAGCGGCTGTAATTTTACATCAATGGGTTCATTTTTGGTAGTAATGCGTTGCATCAAAGTCTCAAAAAAATAATCTTTTGCAAAAACATCTATGCCAACCACTCCCGCAGCGGGTGCTTTGGCTTTGAAGTAGCCTGCACTATCCGTATGCACCGAATCACGATGAATTTTACTACGCACGATTACATCGCTTTCGATGCCTTTTCCCGTTGTTGGATCAGTAATTTGTCCACTGATGTAGCGCATTTTGACTTTCCGAAAAGCATCTATACTTGCCCTTCGATTGCGCTGTCGTCCCGCTTCGGATTGGTTGGAAGAAATAGGATTTTGTTCTCCAAAAACCGCGATTTGAAATAAGCTATCCGGTAATCCTAATCGTACCAAAGTATCTCGGACGGCAGCAGCACGTTTTTGCGATAGAATATAATTGCGCGCTGGATTTCCAATAGAATCGGTGTGCGCCGTGATATAAATGGAATCAGTTGCTGCTGCCAGATTTTGTACGAAGCTTTGAAGCGTAGAATCTGCATCCGGACGAATGTCTGATTGCCCAAAATCAAAATAGACTTCTGCACTGGACAGCAATTGGAGCGTATCAAAAGTCTGAGCGGTAATAGAAATTTGTAAAAGTGAAAAGAGGAGAACCAGGTGAAGTCTCATAGCGAATGGTAATTTATTGGTATAACGATGGAAATGGCATTAGATACAGAACTAAGTAACGGTCAAATAATAACTTCCCGATTTGTGACGGCATCTTTTGCCCTGCTACTACGTTAAAAAGCCTTGCCAGCCAAAAGGATTCCTACGTTTTTTGCCTTGTATCAGAACAAAATCTGCTCAGTCAAAATGAGGAACTTATTTTTCGTCCGTTACTAAGCTCACTCGTGACTATCTGAATGCCTAATAGTTTAGAAATGTCATTTTTCTCCACTTAAATATCGGGTTTATCTGTAAAGTTTGAATGCAAAAATGACATTTCTTATCCTCCAATTTCAAAATATCCACCAACAAGAAAACTAATGCTAGACCACCGCCGCATCAACGATCAGATGGGATAAATCAATCACTGGCATCTCTTCTTTTGAAGGCGCGAGCATACCCGTACACAAACATATTTTTCGATCATTTCTACTCAATACATCATAGTTCGGACAGCTTCTGCAGCCATTCCAGAAAGCCTCGTCCTGCGTCAGTTCCGAAAAGGTGACGGGACGATAACCCAATTCGTGATTGATCTTCATCACAGCAAGACTCGTCGTGATACCAAATACCCTAGCCGTAGGATATTTAGAACGTGCGTATTCAAAAGACTTGTGCTTAATTCTTTTTGCCAGCCCTTGTCCCCTAAATTCAGGCACCACAATTAGCCCTGAATTGGCGACGTATTTCCCGTGTGTCCAGGTTTCGATGTAGCAGAAACCCGCTAACTGATCGTCTGCAAGGGCAATGATTGCGTTGCCACCTTTTATCTTTTTCTTAATGTATGCAACTTCTCGTTTGGCAATACCCGTTCCACGCGCTTTGGCGGAGACTACATATAATTCGCAGATTTCGTGAGCGTACTTTAGATGGCTGTTGTCAGCAATTTTTATCTTAATTTTCATTATGAAATGATAGATGATGGAGAATTCAGAAGTTGGATCGAAACATGAAATTTTCTGTCAGAGGTCAGAAAACAATTGCTTATTCGGCTGAAAATCAGCACTTTAAGCATGGATTCCTAGCTTATGAAATTATCCAGTAGTTTAACCTTTGACAATTCATGCAAGCCCTTCGATACCAAATTAAAAATAGATATATACTAGTGATTATTCACAAAAATTTTTAACTCGCTCGAAAGGGTTGAAAAAATAGACTTTCTACTCCTTAAAAATATTATTGTGAATAAAGTCTACTAAGTTGGAAATAGATCGCGGAATGGATACTCCACGCATGGAATAGTAGTTAGATACGCCCCAAAGGGCGGCGGCGGCTCAAAAAGAAATTAAAAGTATGGAAGAATCTAACCAACATACTGCAAATATAAATAGTCTTCAGATAAGAAGCAAATACGTCCTATCTCAAGATCAATGAATTATACAAAATTCAAGACATTTAAAGAACGCTCTAAAAACATAAATTCACATAATAAATCACCTGTAGGCAGCATCTTGCCATGTTGCTGCGTTAATAGAATAAGTTCTTAAACAAAAGAATAAAAATTTTGTCTGCTTCTCGGAAGCTACTTAATTCGATTATCATTTTTATTTTCATGATCTATTTTCAGCAAGAAATAATTATAAAAGGCACAGCTCACAATTATATATTTTCCAAACATTAAACATTAAGAATCAGAGTTTTGCTCTGTTAAATTCCATACAATAAGAGCAGGATTCTCCCATATTTTTTTTGATTAAATTTTATGACTAAAATTTGAATTTGTATGAAAAAACGCTCAATCTTACTAGCATTTGCACTATTGTTTACGATAGGCAAGTTGCTAGCTCAGCGAACTATTCAAGGAACAATAACGGATGAAAGCAGTAGTCCGCTTATCGGTGCCTCCGTACTAGCAGAAGGTACGACGGTAGGAACGGTAACCGATATCGACGGTAATTTTGAATTGAGAATTCCAGAAGGTGTTGCCAATTTGATTGTTTCCTACACTGGTTTTGCAACCGCTACGGTAGAACTTGGAACGAGTAATATTGTGGACATTACTTTAGAAGAAACGGCTATTGGGCTTCAAGACGTAGTCGTTATTGGTTATGGCGAGCAAAGTGAACGCTATAACGTACAGAGTATCTCACGCATCGAAAACGAAGCACTTGCCAATGTGCCCGTAGTAAGTCCACAAGAACTATTGCAAGGACAAGCTGCTGGGGTTCAATTGACGAATACTTCTGGCGTATTAGGTGCAGCTACTGCTATCCGAATTCGTGGAGTAGCATCCCTCAATGCAGGAGGTCAGCCTCTAATCGTAGTAGATGGTGTACCGTTGAATGATGGAGACTACTCTAATACACTTGGTGCCACCGCTTTAAATCCACTACAAGATATCAATCCAAATGATATCGAATCCATGTCTGTATTGAAGGATGCGGCAGCAGCAGCGATATATGGCTCTCGTGGTAGTAATGGAGTAATTTTGATTACGACGAAAAAAGGAAAAGCAGGAACAAACAATGTTAACTTTAACTACTACACAGGTTGGTCAGAACCAACTGATGTATTCGACATGATGGATGCAGATCAAAATCGTCAGTATCGTGTAGATGCCTTGGGAGCTGATCCTGCAACACTTCCAGAAGGTGCTTTCGATTGGCAAGACGCTGTACTACAGACTGGTCGTATCAATAACTATGATGCCTCTATTTCAGGCGGAAGTGATAAGACACAGTATTACTTGGGTGGTGTTTTCTCAGAACAATCCAACTACGTAATTGGCAACGAATTGGATAGAATGAGCGGTCGTCTGAACTTTAAGCACACTGTTTCTGACAAGTTTCGCTTTGGTGCTAACATTAGTGTTTCAAGGGTACTCAATGATCGCATCAGTTCGGATAACAGTACTTTTGCTCCACTTACTTCCGCTTACTTACAGCAACCTTGGGTAAGTCCTTTCGACGATGACGGGCAGCTTCGTAATACGGGTTTCATTGCTAATGTAATCGCCATTGAGCAACGCTCTATCCGAAATCTGATCTCCAGAAGAACAACAGGAAATGTTTACGCCATGTATGACATACTACCTGGTCTGACCTTCCGAACGGATTTTGGTATAGACGAAATTCAGACGGAAGAAACCACACGTGATCCAGAAATAGTGAGTCCTGGTGGCTATGGATTTCGCGAAATCAACAGAGATAATAAATGGCTGACCACCAACACTTTAAGATTTGAAAAAGAAGTTGGGAGTAGCTATTTTAGCATAGATGGTATATTGGCTTATGAAACAGCTCGGTTAGAAAATACAACAGTAGAAGGTTCAGACTTCGCTGCAGATAATCTACGAAATGTAGCTTCTGCTGCTACTCCTACCACTACTTTTGCTTCTAGAACTGAGTGGGCATTGTTTACTCAGATATTAAGAGCCAACTATCGTCTGCAAGATAAGTATATCATTGAAGGATCAGTTCGTAGGGATGGTTCTTCTCGTTTTGGAACAGACAACAAATATGGTGTTTTCTGGGCTGCATCAGCAGGATGGCTACTAAGCGAAGAAAGCTTCATGGACAATGTTGGTTTCATTAATTACCTGAAATTGAGTGCCAGCTATGGTGTCTCTGGAAATGATCGTATTGGAAACTTCGCCTCTTTAGGGCTGTACCAGAGTGGTGTCGATTCTGATTACAATGGTATGCCAGGTTTACGTCCTACACAAGCAGCTAATCCAGATTTGAAATGGGAGGAAACAGCACAACTAGACATAGGAGTTTCGACTCAGATGTTTAACTCTAGAGTAGGTTTGGATGTGAATTTCTACATCAAAAACACTACCGACCTACTACTTGATTTCAATCTACCAGAAGTATTGGGTATCTCTGATATTACTAGAAATGCGGGTGAGATGAGGAATACGGGTGTCGATTTGAACATTAGAACGACAAATGTTCAAAGAGGCGACTTTGAGTGGACAACGAACCTAAATGTAGGTTGGGTAGAGAATGAAATCCTATCATTGCCAGGTGCATCCGTTGATGCTGATGGGAATGAATTCATCATTGGAACAGCTAGTCAAAGAGCTATTGTTGGACATTCTGCCAATACCTTTTTCTTAGTACGCTACAATGGTATTAACGATACTGGAGATGCAGAGTGGTTGGATTTGGAAGGCAATCCGACAACCACTTACAGCTCTGCAAACAGAGTGATCGTTGGTTCAGCGATACCTGATTTCACGGGTGGAATTACCAACTCACTGCGCTACAAGGACTTAGATTTTAGCTTCTTTTTCAATTTTGTGTACGGCAATGAGATCATGCTAGACGAATTGCGCTTTACAGAGAACACCAACGCACCTTTTAATATTTCTACTCGTTTGTTGGATTTTTGGACACCACAAAACACGGGCGGTGTAGTGCCTTCTCCTGAAAGTTCTACTTTCCCGCTTTATGGACAAAGATCAACGAACCAACTACTGGACGGTTCTTTCTTGAGATTACGTAATATTACGCTAGGTTACACACTAAGGGGTAATGCGTTAAATACCAATTTCTTCAACACGATCCGTGCCTATGTGATGGGACAAAATCTATTAACTTTTACCAATTCTGATTTCCGAGGTCAAGACCCAGAGGTGAATGATGGCGGTGCAGGTAGTAACTTAAACCAAGGAGAATCTTTCTTCACACCACCACAAGCGAGAACAATCACTATTGGAATCAACGCAAGTTTTTAGATTTCTTGCTATTGAACCTACTCATTTCACTAAATTTGAAAAAAATGAAACTATATTTTAATTATATATTATTGTTCATCACAGTAGGACTCTTCGTAGCTTGTGATGACGATCTGGACATAGAACCAGAACAATCTTTATCTACTGATGCGGCTTTCAGTGATGAAAATACGGCAGTAGCTTCTCTTATGGGGGTTTATAGCCGCTCTCAGGACTTAGAAGTATTTGGTGCTATGCCGCAAGTTATTGCTGAATATCAAGCAGATAATGTCAATTTTATAGGATCCTTTCCTACTTTACAAGACATTAACTTATTTGTCACACAAGCCGATAATGGCTCTATCCGTAGTATTTGGAGAGATCATTATCGAATGATTCTAGCTGCTAATGCAGTGATAAAAAATGTTCCAAATGTGGACGATTCTGGTTTTCTACAGGAAGAACGCGATCAAGTAGTGGCGGAAGCTAAATTTTTACGCGCTATTGGTCACTTCCAATTGGTCAACTTGTTCGGACAACCATACACACTCGATAATGGAGCCTCTGCTGGCGTTCCTTTGATATTAGAACCTTTTATTCTTGAGGGAGAGGTAGTGATGCCTATGCGCAACTCTGTATCAGAAGTCTATGATCAAGTAGAGCGTGATTTGGCAGAAGCAGTAGCGGATTTACCAGCTTCTTATTCCTCTCCTGATCAAACTAGAGGTCGTGCGACTGTAGGTGCAGCCAATGCCTTGCTTTCAAGGGTAGCTTTGTACAAAGGAGATTGGTCAACTGCCGAAAGCTTCGCCGATCAAGTTATCGCTAGTGATTTGTATGAATTAGCTGGTGATTATTCTTTTTATGATGCCAATACTTCTGAATCAATTTTTTCTGTACAGATGACCGCTGTAGATAATTCTCGTACAGGTTCTGGTGGTTGGGCAAGTTTCTTTATGCCCGCAGAAAATGGAGCTCGTGGAGATGCGCCTTACTCTGATGACCTCCTGAACAGCTACGAAGAAGGTGACCTCAGACTGGAAGCACTTTCTACAAAAGGAGAAAATGGATTGACTTACACGACGAAGTTCCCAGATGCGATCAACAACACAGATAATGCACCGATCATTAGGACTACTGAAATGTTCTTGAATAAGGCAGAGGCACTGGTTCAACAAAGTGGAGCTGTAGAGCAGGAGGCAATTGATATCATCAACCAATTGCGTACAAGAGCAGGACTGTCTTCTTTCACAAGTGCTGACTTTTCTAGTGGAAGTGCTTTACTAGATGTTATCTACGATGAACGTCGCAAAGAACTGGCGTTTGAAGGACATCGCCGTATGGATTTATTGAGAAGAGGATTGTCATTGAGAGCAGATTTACTACAAGAGTCTGCACCAGGAGCATCCAGAGTTGTGCTACCTATTCCACAATATGAAATTGATTTGGGTTCTTCTTTGCCACAGAATGCTGGCTATTGATAAAAATCAAAATTTGCAGCAAAATGATTGTTGTAATTGTTGGGAGAAGAGAGCTTGAGAATTTGAGAGATTGAGAGCGTTCTACTTGAATCTTCAAAACAATCAATAAGAGATTTAGTCAAAATGATTTTGGCTAAGTCTCTTTTTTTTTGCTACCTTTTCGTGTGATTCTTCAATTCATTATATTTCTATCGGAATCGGAATCTATAAGATACAAGGACTAACACGGTTTTGGATCATCGAATAATACTCAATCCTGTAAATTCTCAAATCCTGATTCTGACAGAATAATGCTTACCTTTTCACAAAAAAAATCTTTTTGCATTCAAACCAATAAAATGAAAAATACATTCGCTTTTCTATTATTTATCTACAGTTTGATGCTTTCCGCTTGCAGTAAATACCAAAATCCAGATTTTCGATCTATTGAAAACATCAAGTTCAAAACGGCCACTTTAGCGGGCGATGTGGTCTTAGTGGGCGATATGATCTTATACAATCCAAATACTATCGGTGTGAATGTGGATGAAATGGCATTGGAGGTTTTTGTAGATGATAGTAAAGTAGCGGATGTGGTACAAAACGTCCGCGCAAAGATGAAAGCAAAATCAGATTTTTCGCTGCCGCTAGAGGTTAATATTCCGATGAAAGAAGTCTTTGATGAATTGAAAGGTGGATTATTGAGCAACTTATTGAAAAGTCAAAAAGCAGATGTGAAAATAGAAGGCACTGTTGGTGTCTCTATTGCAGGCATTTCCAGATCAGTTCCTTTTTCCTACGAAGAACGGATGACTATTGGCGGTCTTTTTGGATCGTCTCAAATGAAATAAGAAGAAGCTTGCACCTAACTTTCAAATTATGACAAACGAAAGAACAAAATGAATCCGTACTTAAGTCAGAAACTAAAGATCATTTCTTTTATCTTGATTGTCATGGTTGTCTTCTTACATGCACACAATCTAAGTGGAAAAGGCGATCTACTTAATTATTATGTCCAAAATTTGATCTCCAATGGCATCACTAAGATGAGCGTTGCTCTGTTTTTCGTGATTTCAGGCTATCTTTTTTTCTTTAATCTTCACCAAGCTGATAACAGTGATTTCCAGAAAAAAATATCCTCCAGGTTTCGTACCATCTTTATTCCCTATCTACTTTGGTCGCTTTGGGGAATACTCTTCTTTTTCCTCTTGCAAGCCATTCCTTTCAGCAGAAGCTTTTTCAATTCTGATCTCTTGCAAGAAAAATCCTTACCAGAATTGCTACATATTCTTTTTGTCAAGCCCCTACCCTATCAGCTTTGGTTTTTGCGGCATTTGTTTCTTTTCGCTTTGCTTTCTCCTCTCATCTATGTATTGACTAGATACTTTAAAGGCATTGTAGGCTTGCTACTCATTGCTATACTTTTGCTTAAAATAGTGGAAATACCAGATAACGACTTCATCCACAATCGCTCTTTAGCCTATTTTTGTTTGGGTGCTTACTTGGGCGTTCATGGGCAGCATCTGGTGCTTCGTAGGTATGCAAAATGGGGTATTGTTGCAACTGTTCTTTGGCTTACTTTAGTCGTTTGGCGGATCGTAGGTGATAGCCAAGGCTTAATGAACGATAAACTTTGGCGCAATTTCATCCAGCACAGCGAATACCTAATTGGCATCTTTGCACTTTGGAGTTTGTACGATTTTTTCATTGCTTCCAAAAAAGAGCAATCCAAAGTTTTACCTACTTTCCTCGTCTTTGCCTTCTTCCTATACGCTTCTCACGAACCCATTTTAACCATAGCTAAGAAAATGGGTTTGAAGATACTAGGCAATGGAATTGGGTCTCAGTTGGCTGTGTACTTCGCTGCACCTATATTTACCATTCTTTTGTGTATCTCTATGGGAATGTTGCTAAAAAATGTGATGCCCAGCATTTATGCGAAGCTTTCGGGTGGCAGGTGAAAAAGAGGTTGAGAGCAATCGGAAGTTTGAGAAAAAGCGAGAACAAGAACTCTCAATCTCTCACTCTCTCAAATTCTCAATCTCTCAATCTCTCAATCTCTCAAATCTCTCAAATCCTCACTATCTCACTCTCTCAAATTCTCACTCAACCAATGTTGCCACAAAGCGCGTATAATCCGTACCGCCAAAAGTGCCCGAACTCATCATCAATAAGTTTCGATTTTTCCAATTCATGTTCTGCAATTTGCTGCGTAGCTCTACGGCGTCCGTGTAAACGCTGATGCTGGAATGATTGAAAGCCGTTGCCACTTCGGTTTGGCTCATGGGCGGCAAGCGTTTCATTTCTAAAGTATGCTCGCTGAAAAAGACAAGGGCTTCGTCTGCGGCATCCATTGTGCTGGTGTATTGTGGCAAAAAAGCTTTATTTAAACTGCTGAAAGTATGCAATTCCAAGCAAGCAATCAATTCACGCTCAGGGAATTGTGCTTTCAAAGCTTTTATGGTCGCCTCTACTTTGGAAGGCGCGTGGGCAAAGTCTAGATAAGCAACGAAATGTGCTTCCTGTCGCAGAAGTTGCAAGCGTTTGGCGGCTCCCGTAAAACTCGGAATCGCCTCCATGAATTGTGCTTCGCTCAGTCCTACACTTTCACAAACATGAAAAGCAGCTTTGAGATTTGACAGATTATGCTCTCCAAATACTTGAAGCGGCACTGTTCGACCTTTTGAATCTAATAAAAAAGTCTGACTGCCAATTTGCCGAGCAGGAAAGGCTTCATAAGCTTGTATTTTATAATCAAAATCACTTTCATTTGACAATAACCGCTGTAGATGTTCATCTTTGCTGTAGTAAAACAAGCTACCGCCTTTCTCTATCATACCCAAAAAGTGCTCAAATTGACTTAGATAATTCTCAAAAGTAGGAAAGACGTTGACATGATCCCAAGCAATGCCCGTAATGATTGCTAAGTGCGGATAATAGTGATGAATTTTGGGGCGCAAATCAGTTGGTGAAGAAGGATATTCGTCGCCTTCCATTACAATAATCGGTGCATCCGATAATCTAGCCATTAAATCAAAGCCTTCCATCTGTGCGCCTACTAAATAGTCAAAATCCACTTTATGGTACTTCAACACATGCAAAATCATGGACGTAGTCGTTGTTTTGCCATGACTGCCAGCGATGACGATGCGCTTTTTACTTTTAGCATACTCATAGATATAGGCAGGATAAGAATAAATCTTTAAGCTCAATGTCTTTGCGCGTTGCAATTCAGGATTGTCTTTTCTGGCGTGCATTCCCAAAATGACAACTTCAATGTCAGCAGTGATTTTTTCGGGCTGCCAACCCATTTTTTCTGGAAGCAGTCCGTACTTCGCTAGACGGTCTCTAGAGGGATTGTAGATTTCATCATCAGAACCTGTGACTCGATGACCATTTTCGTGTAGCGTAAGGGCTAGGTTGTGCATGACCGCTCCACCAATTGCAATAAAATGTATGCGCATGTTAGAATGTTGAATCGTTGAATGCTTGAACGGACAATCCAGCAAAAGTGGTAGGTACGAGATTTCATCCCTTTGCACTTTTTATTGGCAATTTTTATTGCTGTCTGGAAGACCTCCATGAATTTTTTGGTTCTCTGAATTTTTTTGTGGAATTATCAAAATCGACCTAATTTCTTTTAGTGAAAAAAGTGCCAAAAAGGCGTTAAAAACAAAATACTGTATGAGCCAAAACAAGGTGCTAATCAGAGTTGAAGCTTGGCGCAGCCCGTGAATAAAAGCTTGAAAAACAATACTTAGGGCGAGTTTATTTTGTTTAGTCTTTTTGGTGCTTTTGCAACGCTAAAAAAGAAATTCAGTCTTGGCTTTTTTGGTTCTTTTTGTGCTAAGACAAAAAGAACATGT
>JBCCRX010000064.1:0-21326 GCA_039201015.1 Bacteroidota bacterium
CGTTACGGTAACATCATCGCCTTGCAAAGTCGTTGCGGTCAAGCCATCGCTCAAGTCTGTGGAAAGCACTTGTGTACCTAGTACGTGGTACAATAGAATTTGCGCCAAATCACCCGTTGGGTCTTCTAGCAATGTTTCTACTGTTCCTTCTGGTAGTGCGGCAAAAGCGTCATCCGTTGGTGCAAAGACCGTAAATGGTCCTTCACCACTCAAAACATCCGCTAATTCTGCTGCGATGACGGCTGCTTCTAGTGTGTTGTGAATATCACTACCGACTACAATGTCCACTACAGTCACACGTGGTCTGCCGTCTTGCGTTATAGCTATCGTAGTAGAAGCTCCGCTGGTAGTAGTAAAGGTTATAGTTGCTCCTCTAGAGGCTAAATCTGTATTCTCTAAATAACCAATGGTCACATCACCGCTACCTGGACCTGCATCTGGTGTTATGACCACCCAATCCGCATCACTACTAGCCGTCCAAGCTTCATTGGCTGTAACGGATACGCTAGCATCTCCTTCTTCAAAGCCGACACTAAGTGCTGCTGGTTCGACAATGATGTTTGCTGCTGCTCCGCCTTGTGTCAATACATGCGTAGCAGTTGCACCTGCGCCAGTCGTGAAGGTCAAAGTTGCTTGACGACTGGAAGTGCTCATATTTTCTTCAAATTTCACGGTGATCGCTGCATCACCTGTACCTGTGGCGGGCGCAAAGCTCACCCAATCAGCATCTGCACTTCCTGTCCAGCTCGCATTGGAACTCAATTGTGCTACGATTTCACCTGCTGCTGCATCTACGCTCGCTGCGGTTGGGTCAATGCTAATCATTTCCATAATAGCTGACCCGTCTTGAATCACAACGACTTCTGCACTTGCATCTTCACTCGTTGTAATGCTCAAAGTAGCTACTCTTTCCATCTCAGATGGATTCGCATCAAAGCTGACATCTACATCCGCATTTTCAAATCCAGATTCTGGATTAACGGATAACCAGTCGGCATTTTCTTCAATTGACCACAATAAGTCCGTTTCTATGCTAAAGCTGGTTGTTCCTGCTTCCCCACCTACTCGAATGGTATCCATGGAGACCATAATGAAATTGGTCAACTCTTCTTGTGTAATCGTTACCGTGACTGGATCGACACTACCATCTGCTGCTGCAACTGTGATGGTTGCTGTTCTGCTATCCATGGTAGAAGCATTGGCTTGGTAGTTTACGGTAACCGTTGCATCGGCACTGCCCGTTTCAGGGTCAAGGCTCAACCAATCTGCATCGGTACTCGCAGTCCAATCTAGGCTCGCAGTCACATCGAAAGTGACACTACCCGCTTCTGCGCCTACGGTCAGTTCAGTTGGATCGACGGATAAGCTTGCTGATCCTCCAAGTATAGTGATAGGAATTAAATCTCCAGGGGCTACTGTATTATTGTTTTCTTGTATGCCATCTTCCGCACCGACAAGAATCGCACCCAGAAAATACTGCCCTCCAGGCGTACCAGCAGGAATAGTGAAGCCTCCTGAAACATTTCCTCCAGTAAATGTTCCAGCAGGAATATCTATTTCAGGAAAACCAAGAGCGTTCTCAGATAAGAAAATAGCGTCGTTCACTGTTCCGCCTTCTGGGATAATGAATGCCGCCCAAAAAACAGGACCAGAATAATCAACTGTGGAGTGATTATAAACGCCTACTGCGTAGATATCGTCCTCCGTTCCAACTACTTCTCCAGCTGAAACTGTATCTGGAACGAAGTTCACTGGCTGATTAAGAAATACTAGATCAGTGACATCTGGTAAATTGCTGTCCACAAAGTCATCTATAAATTCTTCTTTATCGCTCGTAATTCGGACATAATCCGTTCCGCCACCCTCTGCTGCATTAGACAAAACAGCGTAGGCAGTAATTGAAGACCCAGTAGCTGGTCGGTAAGCAGGACTTCCTTGCATTCCATCTGGGCTATCATCGTCTGTGGAAGTGATTTCGTTGCCTGTGTCGTCAAATCTACCTTGTCTGGTATATTGTGTTTCTGGCTCGAATCCTTCTGCTATTGGGTATCCATCATTTCTGTGCGTAAAGGCTCTGAATCTAGAGGTACCTTGTGTATCGTACCCCATATATACGCCATTATCTGCTTCGTAAAGTGCAACAACCCCACCCAATGGGCGCGCCATATTAATCAGTCCAAGGTTGAAATCAAAGTTTTGATCCTCTTGCCATCCCGCAGCCACCTCAACACTCTCTGCTACGGTGAAGGTGTATTCTAATAGACCATTGTCCTCTCTAACTCTAGAGTCAGCACCAGGAATGACGAAAATTTCTTGCGCAAATCCGTCACCACCAAATAGGGTTTCGTCAAATAAACAAGCTCCTGTAGTCAGTATCGTTTGGGCACCTATCAATATGCCTGTACAAGAAGTGAATGCGCCACTAGATGTACGAATCAGTATTTGTACAGAATAGTAAACAGAAGGATTGAAGGGCAGTGTTCCACCATTTTCTGGTGGTGTTCCGTACTCTCCAGTATCTACTATTTCTAGCTCATCAAAATCTTTCGATAAATCAACAGTTCCTGCGCTTACCCTTTTCTTTTGTAGAAACTTCTCAATCGAGTTGTAATCTGATACTTGATCAGCGTCGCGGTATTGTTCTAGAAGATTCGCAGGAATCTGGTAGTTGACATCCAGCTTTTTGCGAACTGCTCTCAGTGGGTCGTCTGTATTGCCAGTAGGTGCTTGCCACTGAGGCAGCACTAAGGCTTCTACCGATTCCCCAGACGGTAGTTGAAGTTGTTGTGCTTGCAGTCCATTGCCAAATAATAGACCAAACACAAGGAGGAGAATTGCATAGATACTAAATCTCATCATAGGTTTAATTTAGTTTGTAAATATTAAATAGTGTAAGAAAATAATGGTCATCGAATTCAACTGCTTCTGTTCAATGATCGTGAGCATAGAGATGAATCTACTAATCTGATGCCTAGAAGCGATGCAAAAACATAGCATTGAATCCTCTGACACTACCAATTTCTGCCTGATTTTCTACAAGAATATTGTAATTTGTCAGAAGAAAGTCAGCAGATGACAGTATAAAGTAAAAAGTCAGCTTTTGTTCTACAAAAAAGCAGCTTTACTCTATTTTCCGAAATAATAAGCAATTGTAGTAGATAATTTGAAGAGCGTGACGCGATTAAATATTCGCGCATAATTATATATAATTTATATATATGTGTTTGTTTCCACAAAAATAGTGGGTTCGCTTATTAGATGAATAAAAAAATCCATATAAAGTTCGCAATAAGGTCAATTATCCGACTTTTTATTCTCGTAGTCATACTGATTCGTGGTTTTTGAAATTTTAGTTGCGCTGAGATAGGTGATCGGATGTGGTAAAATAGTACTTTTGGTTTTTATTTTTCGTCTTTTTAGGATACGCCTAAAAACTGATTATTTGCTTTTAGTTCTTCAAATTCGTAATACGGTTTTTGATATTGAAATTAAATCTATGATTTTGTGTAGCCAAGTGGCGTAGTATTCAACACTTAAGGACACTTGAGAACATATAAGACCTAATGCTTTTCTGAGTTCAGTTTGCTCTTTTGAGAATAACCTACAAGTAATTTAATTCAATTTACGAATAGAAAATTTTCCATTTTTCATTCTCCATTTCCCGATGCTATGCGATTAAAAAAACTATCATTTTTCCTCCTGTTTCTCTTTGTACTTTGTAGTCTCAAAGGACAAAAATACAGCAATGAATTTCTTTCCATCGGAGTAGGTGCACGCGCACAAGCCTTGGGCAATGCCGTGGTCGGTAGCACCGCCGATGTTACGGCTGCTTATTGGAATCCAGCAGGCTTGGTTTTTATTTCAGAAGAGGTAGGCTTGCAGTTGGGAGCAATGCACTCGGAATGGTTTGCGGGCATTGGGAAGTACGATTTTATTGGTATGACCGTACCTTTTGCCGATAATAAAAGTCGAATTGGGATTTCAATCGTTCGTTTTGGTATTGATAATATTCCCAATACGCTTTCTTTATACGAAGATGATGGTACGATTAATTACGATAATATCACGGCTTTTTCCGCAGCGGACTATGCCTTCTTGGGTAGCTATGCAAGGAAACTGAACGCCAATTGGGCCGTTGGTGGTAATCTAAAAATCGTGCGCAGAAACATAGGTACTTTTGCTAGCAGTTGGGGTTTTGGGCTGGATTTTTCTTTGCAATATAGAAAAGACAAGTGGCGCATTGGCCTGCTAGGACGAGATATTACGACAACCTATAATAGTTGGGTCACCAATTTCACAGAACGAGAACGCCAAGTGCTCGCTATTACAGGAAATGATATTCCTATTAATTCTACAGAAATTACGCGTCCGAGCATCCTATTTGGCGTGGGCTATGCCTTTGAATTTGGGGCATTTAGCGTCATTCCAGAATTGGATTTGGTGGCTACTACCGACGGAAAGCGCAATGTACTACTAGCCGCAGAACCTTTCAGTGTTGATCCAGCGGCGGGTATTGAGTTGTTGTACAATCAAAAAATTGCTTTTCGCGCGGGCGTCAATCAGTTTCAGAGGCAGAGCGATTTTGAACGAAGCGATTATTGGACGGTGCGCCCCAGTCTAGGAGTCGGTTTGCAGCTTTCCAATTTAGTCATCGACTATGCTTTCACGGATGTGGGTGATAGTCAAAATACTTTCTCCCATATTATTTCCTTGATGCTTAATTTGAAGAAGAAGAAGTAATTGCAGCCGCTATCTGTTCCTCCTGGCAACTGCTTAGGTCTTTTAGAGATACAAGTAATTTCCAATATTGCTCAAACAGTAGATTCAATAGGTCTTTATGGACAAAAGCATGAATTTTCTTGATTTTTCTTTGTATCCATGTTCTTAGAGCTTGTTTGGATTTTATCGTCCTGATAACCAACATTTTATGAACCTGACGTTGAAATAAATTGCTCACTTATCCTGATAAACTCACAATTGATTTCTTAGTCAAACTGTGTCCGCCTTAGGCGTGAACCATAAACTATTGATTATCAGTTAAATAAATTTCCAAACAAGCTCTTAAAGTGCTCAAGGGGAGTACTTCCGTCTTTTGCTTTTCAGTGAATTTATTGACTTTACTATCTTCGCACTCCAAACTAAAGACAATTTACCTTTGCATCTAAAAAGTATTAAAGTCACCAATTTTAAGAACTACGAACAAAGCAGTGCGCTTTTTTCAGCTAAGTTGAATTGTTTTGTAGGTTTGAATGGCATGGGAAAAACCAATCTGTTGGATGCAATTTATTACTTGTGTGTAGGCAAAAGCTATTTTTCGGCTTCGGATCGAAATGTGATTCGAAAAGAACCGCCTGCTGATTTTTTTAGAGTTGAAGGACAGTTTCGACGGAAGAATAAAGAAGAATACGTAGTCGCAAAAGTCATACCTGGAAAGCGCAAAGAAATTGAACGCAACAAGCTAGCCTACCAAAGACTTTCCGAACACCTCGGTCATTTCCCAGTCGTGATGATTGCGCCTTTCGATATCAATATTGCACTAGAAGGCAGCGAAGGGCGAAGGCGTTTCTTGGACAATACGCTTTCACAATTAGACAGAGATTATCTAGGAGTATTAATTCAGTACCACAAGCTGCTTCAACAGCGCAATTCTGCCCTCAAACAATTCGCGGAGCAAAAACGCTTCGACCGAGCATTGCTAGAAGTCTATGATCGTCAGATGATTCCTTTGGGCAATCAAATCTTTGAAAAAAGACAACAATTTCTGACAGATTTTGAGCGTCCATTCCAAGATTTCCATGCGGCCATTGCTGCCCAAAAGGAGCAAGTTCGATACCAATATCGTTCACAACTAAAAGAGGGAAAATTTGAAGAATCAGTGATTGCAGCACTTGAAAAAGATCGCATTCTACAGCGTAGTACGGTAGGCATTCACAAAGATGATATTGAATTCATAATCAATGATTTAGCCTTAAAACGATTTGCCTCACAAGGTCAACTAAAATCATTCGTTTTGTCCTTGAAGCTCGCCCAGTATCAAGCCCTGCAACAAGACAAAACCTTAGCACCCATTCTTCTTTTAGACGATATTTTTGATCGCTTAGATGGCAATCGAGTTACTCAACTGATTCGTTTGCTACTGGAGCAAAATTTTGGACAAATCTTTATCACAGACACCGATGAACATCGTATGGAACAATTAATTACCGCTTTTAATACAGACTATCGAAAATTCAAAATTGTAGAAGGAATGATTGAGTAAGGGCGCGTCTCAAAATGTCGTTCGGGATAGAATAGATTTAGAGCTTGTTTGGAAATTAATAATCGGTCTATAAACAGCTCTTTTTCCGTTACTCAGCGTTAAAAAAGTGGTCAATTATCTAGATAAGGAACGACGCACAAATAACCTCAGATTCTTGACTTCATCTTTTTGCGCTACTTTTCGTTAGAAAAAGTCTTATGTCCGCCTAAGGCGGATTGCGATTTTTCTGCCTCAATTAGCACAAAAATATCTTGTCAAGAACCTCAGTTTATTCATCCCTCGTTCCTAAGCTCCCATTTTTTGCCTTGATTAACAAAAAAAATAGCTCGTTTTCGACTCAAAGATCAAAATCCAAACAAGCTCTACTAAATCTTCAAGATTTGTCAAGTCAGGTGTGGTGATTTGCTAAATTTTTAGAATTTAGTAAATCTAGGTTGCGACATTTTGAGAACTTGTCTATCTCAGGCTGATGTACCCTTGAGTAATTCGTTACACTTAATTTAAGTTTTTTTGTATTTTTAGGAGCGAAAAATTCCTAAGCATTTCGAGCTTCACAAATCACTCACTTTACCGCTATGAAAAAACACCTACTATATTTGATCGGAGGTCTTCTGCTTTGGAGTTGCTTAGACCCAATCGACTTCAATGTAGAATTTCCAGAAAATTTAATTGTAGTAGATGGCACATTCACCAATAGCGAAGAACCCGAAGAAGTTCGATTGTCCTACGCGATAGATTATGGCGGGCAAATTTTTGAACCTATAGAAAAGGCACGTTTGAGCATACATGAAGAAAATGGTGCGTCGGAAGCTTTGTTAGAAATAGAACCTGGCATTTATCAGTTTCAGAAAAAGAAAGTGCAAGGAGCGGTGGGCAAGAGCTATCATCTAGAAATTGCTTTGGAAGATGGGCGCATCTATGAATCTGCGCCTGAACTATTGCGAGCTGCGCCACCAATTGATGGTTTTTCTTATGACATCAGTGCCGTAGAAAGCGTCAATGATTTTGGAAAAGTGGTGAGCGATTTCAATTTCAATTTATTCGTAGAAAGCACCGTCAATGCGGAAGCAGAAAGCCAGTTTCTGCGCTGGGAAATGGTGCACGTTTATGCCTTTGAAGAACCTTATTTGTGGTACAATTCTTTCCCACCCGATACTTGCAAAATCTGTTACGTTACACAGGCGCTCGACCCACAAATCATTCGACTTTTTGACGGCAGTAATTTCGCTACGGCTGCTTCTATTAAGGAACAAGTCGCTACCAAAACCATGGATTTCACCTTTAATTTTGCCCAAAGTTATCGGGTTGCTCAATACCGCATCAGCAAAGCCGCTTTCAATTACTGGTCAAATATTAATCAGATCAGCAACCAAGTCGGTAACATCTTCGATGCGCCGCCTGCGCCTGTTTTGGGCAATGTCCGCAATCTCGACGATCCTTCCGAAGAAGTTCTGGGTTATTTCAGTGTAGCGGGCGTAGAAAAATCAGCCATTTTTATTACCAAAGGCGATATTTTTGATCGCTACCAACCACCGCTTTTCTGCGGCACAGAACCACGCTGGCCCACCGATGAGCTCGCCCCTTTTTGCTACGAATGCCGATTAATCGAAGGCAGTGCTAAGGAGCGACCTTTTTATTGGAAGTGAGCAAAAAGTGCCTTTCTCGCCTTTTAAGTAGGCGGACAATTTTAAGTCACGTTTAGCGCCTAACGCCTCACGCCTAAGGCGGACACGGTAAGGCGGACACAGTTCGGCTCGGCGCGCAGAGGAGGTTTGGAGGGCAGACAAAATATAAGGCGTTGCAAAACAACACCTTATATTTTGTCTGCCCTCCAAGACCACCACGAGGCAGCGAGCGCTGTAAGCGCGATGCTGCCGAGTTGAATAGCTAGATTAATTTTGTCCACGTACTTAATCCAACTATTTTTCAATATATTTGTACTTTAACAATGAGATCGTTGTCAAAATACAAAAATCTATGAAAAACATCGTTGGTGCTCCTACCAAAAGGGAAAATTTCTACAAGCGAGATAAAATTATCAATCGCATTTATCGAAGATTGGATGCAGGCAATCACTTGTTGCTTGCCGCGCCTCGACGAGTTGGGAAAACTTCCATTATGCTCTATTTGGAGGAATTTCCACGCGAAGGCTACGAATGTATCTACGTCTATGTAGAATCTATCCACGATCCCGAACTGTTTTACGCGACGATCAGTAAAGCCTTACTCAACAGCAATGCCTTGAAAAAACGCAGTAAAGCGTCCAAACACTTGGGCGATTTATTCGAAGGTGTTTTGAAAAGGATTTCAAAGGTGGAAATACTAGGAACAGGCGTTGAGTTGAACCATGAACAAGAGGATGGAAATGTTTTTCTTGATTTGCAAAAAATGATGCAAGAACTGGAAAAAAGCGAAGAAACAGTGGTCATCATGCTCGACGAATTTCCTGGACTAATAGAAAATATCAAGAAAAAGCACGGCATCGAAGCCGCCACTTTTTTTCTACAACAAAATCGAGCTTTGCGACAAGAAACCAGCGAAAACGTCAAGTTCATTTACACGGGTTCGGTCGGTCTGCAAACCATTGTCAAGCAAATTTCGAGTATGTCAGTCATCAACGACATCAATACGCTCGTCATTCCGCCTTTGACGCCCGCAGAAGGAAAAGAGCTGGCAACACTATTGCTGGATTATCAGAAAGTGCCGTACCAAGAAAATGCCATTGATTATCTGCTGGAACGCATTCGTTGGTTGGCACCTTTTTACATTCAATTACTGATTCAGGAAGTGATAGATTGGTACGAAGACAAAGAAAAAGAGATTGATTGCTCGGCAATTGACGCCGCTTTCCAAAAGGCATTGAACGTTCGGAATACGCAATATTTTTCGCCCATGATAGAGCGTTTGAAAATGCGTTATCCAGAACGTGATCGACAAGATTTTGTGTTGTCTATTTTAGATCAAATCGCCGACAAAGACGGTTTATCGCTATCTGCTATTCAAGAAATTGGGGAAGCAAAAGAGCTAGAAGATTGGAACGCCATTTTGGATTTATTGGTCTTTGAAGGCTACATTAACGACGATAATCAAGACAAAATTTACACCTTCAATTCGCCTTTGCTGCTGCTTTGGTGGCGGAAAAATCGTTAAGGAGGCGGTCGTTTCAGCCTGAGGCAGACAAGTCCTACGCCCGTGTCCTTTTAGAACAACATCACAAAAAACAAAATTGACCGCCTCGTGGGAAACGAGACGGGCGAAGGAAAAATCCTAGATTATGAAAATGCCAAGCGTCGGAAGTATTTACAATCCTGCCATTATGAGTAGGGAAGAATTGATTGATCGTTTTGTGGTGCGGCACAAAAAGTTTCGCTCGCTCTATCGCGAAATCAAGGACAGCAAAATGGAAGTGCCAGAGCAACACCTCCTGATCGAAGCGCAGCGCGGTATGGGCAAAACGACGATGTTGCTGCGTTTGGCGTACGAAATAGAGCGCGACGAGGCACTTCATGCTTGGCTGATTCCCGTCATTTTTAATGAAGAAAGTTATGGCATCACGCGTCTGTTTAAATTATGGGAGCGCGTGGCGGAATATCTGGAAGAAAAAGGAAGGGTATTCAATGGTCTTTACGATGAAATGGATACGGCTTACGAACAGTATGAAAACGATCAACTTTATGAACGAGCCGCTTTTAAAATGCTGATCAATCGTTTGCAGCAAGCAGAGAAAAAAATCATTTTGTTCATTGACAATCTGGACGACATTCTCCATAAATTCAAAAAGCAAGAACGCCAACGACTGCGCGAAGTACTGATGACTTGCCCCGAACTGCGCATCTTTGGCGCGACTTCTAAACTTTCGGATGCTTTCATTCCCACCGATAGCATTTTCCCGAATCAAGTCGCTGATACGTACGCCTCGCCACAAGAACAGCGAAAAGCCACCGAAGTCCGCGAACCTTTTTTCGACTACAGCGAACCACTCTACGAATTTTTCAAAATCGTCCGCTTGCGCCCACTGAATCAAAAAGAGACCGAAGATTTGCTCCTGAAACTTGGTGAAACTTACAAACAAGAAGCCATTGAATACATCGTCGAAAACCAAAAAGGACGCGTGGAAACCATGCGTCGTTTGACAGGCGGTATCATTCGCACCCTAGTCATGTTGTTTGAAATATTTGTGGACAATAAAAAAGGTTCGGCTTTCAAAGACCTCGAAGGCATCCTCGACCGCATCACCCCACTTTACAAACACCGTATGGATGATTTGCCACCCCAAAAACAAGAAATTGTAGAAGCCGTTGCCCTCAATTGGGATGCAATGAGTGTAAAAGAAATCGCCCAACGTACCCGCCTAGAAAGCAAAAAAGTCTCCGCCCAACTCAAAGAACTCGTCCGACACGGCATGATCGAAAAACGCGAAACCCATACCAAAAACCACCTCTACGCCATTCAAGAACGCTTTTTCAATATCTGGTATTTGATGCGCAATGGACGCAAAAATGATCGAAATAAGGTGATTTGGTTGGTCAGGTTTTTTGAGGATTGGTTGGATGAAACGACTTATGAGAAACGGGTGAATCGCTTTTTAGAAAATCTAAAAACGGGTGATTATTCCATTTCGGGCGCTTATTACATGGCAGAGACTTTATCTGGCGTTCGTCATGCCAAAAGAGAAATCCAGCATAACTTATTAAAAGCGACAAAAGATTTTTTGACAAAAAATAAATCAGAACTAGCAAATAGTTTATCAGCTTCGGATAAAGATTTGTGGGACGCTTCTAATTTACTCTGTAAAAGCGAAGAATACGAAAAAGTGATTCAGCAATTGAAGCAAGTCAGAGTACCTAATGAAGATGTATTTTTTAGGATAGCTTATTGTTATCACGAATTAGAAAAGCATGAATCAGCAGAGCAATATTATCTTAAAGCTATTGAAAAAGATCATGTTGACGCAATGTATAATCTTGGGCTATTATATCAGAATGAAGAGCGTTATAACTCTGCGGAAATATATTATCTTAAAGCCATTGAGAAAGAAGATATTGATGCATTGAATAATCTTGCTAATGTGTATAAAGATCAAAAACGCTATGATTTAGCTGAAGAATATTATCTCAAAGCCATTAAAAAAGGAGAGATCAATGCACTGAATAATCTTGCTTGCCTATACGATGATCAAAAACGCTATGATTTAGCTGAGAAATATTATCTCAAAGCCATTGAAAAAGGGGATATTAGTGCAATGAATAATATTGCTATTTTATATGATAATCAAGAGCATTATGATTTAGCCGAAAAATATTATCTGAAGGCTATTGAAAAAGAACATGTCGATGCAATGAATAATCTTGGGATTTTGTATGACAATCAAAAGCGCTATGACTTAGCCGAAAAGTATTATCTCAAAGCTATCGAAAAAGAAGATATTGATGCAATGAATAGCTTAGCTTGGCTCTATTTCACTCAAAAAAATAATAAGGAAAAAGCCTTTGAACTATCAGTTGATTTATTGAAGCAAGACATATCTTTTTATGAATGGCATACTTGCGCCTGTATCTTCCTCTGGAATAATGATGTAGAAAAAGCCAAACAAGCATCTATTAATTTTATAACTAAAGAATATATTGAAGAGGACACAGAAGCCATCACCCAATTCTTCTCCCTCCTCCTAGCCAAAAACCAAGCTGACTACCTCTACAAGCTTTTCCACAGCGAGAAAGGCAAAGCACTGAAACTCAAAGATCGATTTCGTCCGAGCTACTACGCCATGATGTATCATTTGCGAGAAAAATATCCAAATGAGTATCTCAAAATGGGCAGTGAACTGAAAGAAACCGTCGAAGAAATGCTGGAGCAGATCGAGCAGATGCGGGTGGATTATAAGTGAGAGGGGTGAGAGAATTGAGAGTTTGAGAGGGGTGAGAGAATTGAGAGGATTGAGAGTGCAAAAAAATATGACTTTGCGAAAATCGCCACAAATCTGTCTTATCCGCATTGCTGTTTTGCAACTTAAAACCCTAAAAAGCTGTTTTACGACAGACACATTTTTGCCATTTTTCTTAATCAAACCACTCAATCATGTCTTCTAGTGCAACAGTTCAAACTAGGCAACGGCAGCCGAAATCTCAACAGCAATATGTGAGTTGGGAACAGTTTCAGCGAGTGCACATGGAACGAGAAGATGGCTACGAATATGAGTGGCTAGATGGTGTAGTCGAAAGAACGCCTTACTCCATGGATAAAACGCAACTGTTCATTCTAAGAAATCTGCAAGCCTTTTTCAGAACTTTATTATTTGAACAAAAAGTAGTCGGCGAATTGATTGCCGAAGCCGATTTATTTTTTGGCAAACACCACCGTCGCCCCGATGTATGTTGGCTGACAGATGAACAAATTGACCGATTGGCGGATGACGCCCGTGAGGTTCCTGCTTTTATCATAGAAATCATTTCTAACAACGATGCGATCAATCGAGTAAACGACAAAATGCAAGATTATCGCCTCGCGGGGGTGCAAGTTGTTTGGCAAATCTTTCCTAAACAAGAACACATTCACGTTTACACAGGAAGTGCATTGCAGCACATGACGATCTATTCAGGAGAGGAGGTATGTAGTGCGAAACCTGCCTTGTCGGCTTTCGAACTAGAAGCAGAAAAAATCTTTGAGAAGAAGACGACCGCTAATACAACGTCTTAAATATGACGTCTTTGCACTTTGTATATCTATGTCCAAAGATAGAATATCGAATGTCGAATAAGGAATACTGAATGTCGAATGTTGAAGTGAGTACACGTCATATTAGCAAACTTCGTGATTCGATGTTCAAAATTCAAAATTCGTTATTCAAAAGCACACGACCTATCAAAAATCCGTTTAATCCGTTCGATCCGTGTCCAAGGATAGAATATCGAATGTCGAACGAGAAATATTGAATGTCGAAGTGGGTACACGTCTTATTAGCAAACTTCGTCATTCGTTATTCAAAAGCATATGACCTACAAAGAATCCGTTTAATCTGTTCGATCCGTGTCCAAAGATAGAATATCGAATGTCGAACGAGAAATGTTGAACCCGCCTGCAAGCGATCGGGCAAGTGTTGAAGTGAGTACACGTCTTATTGGCAGACTTCGTCATTCGGTGTTCAAGATTCAAACTTCGTTATTCAAAAGCATACGACCTACCAAAAATCCGTTTAAACTGTTCCATCCGTGTCATCTGCCTTATCATCCCGCTATTTTGGTAAATTTGCATCAAAATTACCGAACTCCAACATCATCCTAACAGCTCAAACATGAAACATTTACTCAAAAGTAGCCTCCTCTTACTATCCTTAGTTTTCTATACACACAATGCAAAAAGCCAACTCGACACCACCGAAATTGGTCTAGTCCTTAGTGGTGGTGGTGCATTGGGTTTGGCGCATGTGGGCGTCATTCAATATTTGGAAGAACTGGGCATTCAAGCGGATCGCATTGGTGGGACGAGTATGGGCGGCATTGTTGGGGGTTTGTATGCGATTGGCTATAAGGTAGAAGATTTGAAGGCTTTGGCAGTAGATCAAAATTGGGATTATTTGCTGAGTAATGAATTGGAGCGCAAGGAAGTGCCTTTTCGATTGAAAAATGCGCAAGATCGCTACCTGCTGACGCTGCGTAGAGAAGACAAAGCGATTCAGTTGTCCGAAGCATTGGTGGACGGTATCAATATCTATCAACTATTGCAGAAACTTTGTTCACCTGCCACTACAACCCGAAATTTTGAGGATTTCCAGAAGCCTTTTTACTGCGTTGCGGTGGACTTATTGACAGGCGAACCCGTGGTGCTGGATGAAGGCTATCTAGCAGATGCGCTCCTGGCAACTATGGCAATTCCAGGTCTTTTTCAGCCCGTTTTGATCAATGATTATTTATTGGTGGACGGTGGCGTATTGAACAATTTTCCTGTCAATGAAATGCGCAACAAAGGAGCAGATTTGGTAGTGGGCGTGAAGCTGATTGATAAAAATTATGGGCAAGGCCGCAAAGGTTTGTCCAATATCATCACCAAAACTTATGATGTCATTATGCAGAGTGCGCGTTCGCTCTACGAAGGGGAATGCGACATCTGTATCGAAGTGGACGTGACGGGTTTTTCGGCAGCCGATTTCGATCAGGCGGATTCTTTGATTGCGAGAGGCTACGCCGCTGCTGTCAAAATGAAAGAAGAACTCTTGCCACTGAAACGCACGCAATTGTACAGCAGTTTTGGAAAACAAAAAATCAGTGCGCCGAGCAGCGTTTTGATTAAAGACATCATCATTGAAGGCAATGCAACTTTCCCAAAAGATGTGGTGCTGCAAAGTTTAGATTTGGAAAACAAAGGCGAATACAGCTTAGTCGAACTACAAACAGCCGTTAAGAAACTACAAGCTAGCGGGCGTTTTGATCGAGTTTATTACGAATTGCCTTCCGAAAAAAATGAGCAGGCATTTAGAATCAAAGTAGATGAACGCAATAATGATTTACTGAAATTGGGGCTGAACTACGATAGCGATTTCGGCGCGGGTATTTTGATTAATCCCATTTTGCAGAATAGCTTGGGTTTGGGTTCATTATTAGATGTCGAAATTCGGCTGGATCGCAATCCTTATCTTGTTGCCAATTACCAAATCAATACCCTCAAAAAGCTAACACCAGAATTTGAATTGGGCGTTAATAGTGAAGAATATTACGACTATCAGGATGCCGAAGATTTTGAGAGTAGTCGCTTGGTGCAAGCGCACGGACGTTTTGGTGCGAACTGGCATCCGAACAATAGTATGCAATTCAAATTGGGTCTAGAGGGACAGTTTTTTGGACTCTCCGAGAATGCTAGAAGGGATGTATTTCAAGGGTTTGGGACTGATTTGTGGAATTATTACTTCCAATTTCAAAGCGATTATTTTGATCGAACACTTTATCCCAAAAAGGGTGGCTATACCGATTTGCGCGCGAAATTGATTACTAGTAATTTCCTAGACTATTTCGATAATTCACCCGTTTTGTGGCTCAGTGGATCGCATTTGCAAGTCGTTCCAATCACGAAGCAAACCCAACTTTTGCTCCATACACAAATCGGACACAGCGGCGAAAACATTGCGCCTCAATACGATTTCTACTTAGGCGGCTTAATGGCACATCGGCGCAGTAATTTTGTGCCGCAATTGGGATTACTACCCATGCGTTTTCAAGCACAAAATGCTGCTTCCCTTCAAGCAAGTTTGCGCTACGATCTATCCGAAAAACATCATTTTTATTTAAAATATGGTACTTCGGTTGTGAACAATACCTTCGAAGGCTTGTGGTCGGATCGCTGGCAAAGTGGCGTGGGCGTGGCTTATGCTTTGAAAACGCCGATTGCTCCAATTGAGTTGCATTTGAGCAGTTTGACCAGTGCATTTAATTTAGTATTTTTGCTGACGGCGGGTTTTGATTTTTGAGAAGGGGGAGAGGAGTGAGAGGAATGAGAGGAATGAGAGGAATGAGAGGAATGAGAGGAATGAGAGGAATGAGAGATTGAGAGAGTTGAGAGGTTGAGAGGTTGAGAGGTTGAGAGGTTGAGAGGTTGAGAGGTTGAGAGGTTGAGAGGTTGAGAGGATTGAGAGAGTTTGAGAGGGGGACTTGGCGCGTAGCGTTTAACTGAGCTGGACGATTCAAACAGTTTCAAAGCATACCGAACGATATTAAACCAATTCAAACTATAGCAGACTTTAATACACAAATGACACATACATGATTCGCACGACTTTTCTGTTATTCGCATCGTTTTTCTTGGCTTCTACTGTTTCCGCCCAAAAAGAAGAAAGCAAAGCCAAAGGTCTTCCTAGTATTGTCGAAAAGACCAAAGACCTGAAAAAGTATGAGGGCTATTTTGATTTTTATTGGGAGGAGAAAACGGGTAAAATTTGGTTGGAAATTGATAAATTGGATACCGAATTTTTGTACGTCAATTCTTTGCCAGCGGGCATAGGCTCTAACGATATTGGACTGGATCGAGGACAATTAGGCGGTAATCGAGTGGTGAAATTCATGCGAACTGGGCCAAAAGTGCTTTTGGTGCAACCCAATTACGATTATCGCGCCATTAGTGACAATCCAGAAGAGAGCAAATCCGTAGAGCAAGCCTTTGCGCAATCTGTTTTGTACGGCTTCAAAGTGAGTGCGGCGGAAAATGGCAGCGTTCTAGTCGATGCGACGGGTTTTTTGATGCGCGATGCCCACGGCGTCATCCAGCGATTGAGTCGAGGGAAACAAGGTAACTACAAATTGGATGCTTCGCGTTCGGCAGTCTATTTGCCTATGTGCAAAAACTTCCCAAAAAACACCGAACTCGAAGCCACTTTGACCTTTACGGGGCAAGCAAAAGGGGCGTACATTCGCTCCGTCACGCCTTCTTCGGATGCAGTCACCGTGCGCCAACATCATTCCTTTGTAGAATTGCCAGATGATAAGTACGAGCCTAGAGTTTTTGACCCAAGATCGGGCTATTCTGCATTGAGCTTTCAGGACTACGCCACCCCTATTGAATCGCCACTGATGAAAAGATACATCCGCCGACATCGTTTGGAGAAAAAAAATCCGAATGCTAAGCTAAGCGAAGCCGTTGAGCCGATCGTATATTACGTAGATCGGGGTGCGCCAGAACCGATCAAATCTGCTTTGATAGAAGGGGCGCGTTGGTGGAATCAAGCCTACGAAGCAGCGGGCTATAAAGATGCTTTTGTGGTCAAAGAAATGCCCGCCGATGCCGATCCTATGGATGTGCGCTACAACTTAATTCAATGGGTGCATCGCTCCACGCGTGGCTGGTCGTATGGAGCTTCCGTTTATGATCCAAGGACGGGCGAAATCATCAAAGGACACGTATCGCTCGGTTCTTTGCGCGTGCGTCAAGATTTTTTGATTGCACAAGGATTGCTAGAAGCCTATGCGGATGGAAAAACACCCGATCCGCGACTACTCGAAATGGCTTTGGCGCGTTTGCGGCAGCTTTCTGCACACGAAGTGGGACATACGCTGGGTTTGGCGCACAATTTTGCGGCTAGTGTCAATGGGCGCGCTTCGGTCATGGACTATCCACATCCCTACATCGAACTGACGGACGAAGGGGAAAGAAGCATTGAAAATAGCTACGATGTCGGCATTGGTGAATGGGACAAGCGCACTATTTTGTACGGCTATCAAGATTTTCCAAAAGGAACAGACGAATCCGAAGCACTACAAGACATTTTGAAGGAAAATACAGCAATGCGTTTGCACTACATTTCCGATCAAGATGCTCGTCCGCAAGGCGGTGCGCATCCGCTGGGACATCTTTGGGACAATGGAGCGTCGGCAGCAGAAGAACTGAATCGAATGATTGAGCTTCGAGCAAAGGCTTTGGCGCAGTTTTCGGAGAAAAATATTCCGCTCGGTGCGCCCATGGCGAATCTAGAAAATGTACTAGTACCGCTTTATTTGGCGCATCGCTATCAAGTAGAAGCAGCGGTGAAAGCGATTGGTGGTGTGGATTATACTTATGCGGTGCGAGGCGACGGACAAGCTACCAATAAAGCAGTAGATAGCAAAACGCAAAAAGCGGCTTTGAATGCCATATTAAAAACCCTTGATCCGCAATTTTTAGCTTTACCAGAACACATCATCGAATTGATTCCGCCGCAACCCATGGGCTATCGAAGAGATCGAGAACTCTTTAAGATACATACGGGTTTGACTTTTGACCCGATTGCAGCCGCGGAGTCTTCTGCCAATCAAAGTCTTAGTTTACTATTGCATCCCAATCGACTAGCGCGCATCGTGGAGCAATATGGAAGAGAAAAAATAGATTATTCTTTGGCGCAATATTTTGCACAAATTCATCAAAACCTCAACGCAAAACTGGATCAATCGCGCTTCGAGCAAAGCATCGCCAACAATTCAGAAAAGCTGTTTTTACAGCATCTTTTGCAGCTTGCCAATCATAAAAAAGGCTTGCAAGCAGTAAATGCCACTGCCCTCAACTACATCCGACAATGGAATGAAAGCATCGGCTCGATCAATACGGCACAGGAGATGTATTTGCAGTTTCAGATACAACAATTTTTCAGTGATCCTGGAAACTTCAAAATGCCAGAACTACCGAAGTTGCCAGACGGTTCGCCGATCGGTTGTGGAGAGTAATATTTTGGAATCTGATAAGCTAGATAATCTATTTGTCAATTAAAATACAAAGCAGTCCTAAAATAGAAAAGTGGCTGAACCTTCTAATGTAGGTTGCGGTTTTGCTCTCGTTCATTTAGATCGAATAAGGACAAGGGTAGTCCTACAAATACAAGGCTGATGCGCCGCCGTCGTTTCAGCCTAACAAGTCCCACGACGGTGTCGCTTTAAAGTTGCTATAGCTTTACAAATTTGGCACTACCAGGACAAGAAACCCTATCTCAAATACAATAAAGAAAGAAGCATGAAAAATCTATTTTGGGTAACTATAATGCTTTCCGTATGGGCTTGCACCAACGACACACTGCCCGAACCCGAAGAAGTTTCAGAAGATGCCGTCATCTGGACGGGCGCGAATATGAGCTTTGATAAAGTAGCGGGCGCAGACCCAAGTGTAGCGGAAAATCAAGATCGCCTCACCGATAATGTTTGGATCACGAGGGGCAATAATGGTGGTCAAATCTATAATGCAGTGGAAGAAGATGCTGCGACCAAACGCGAAAGCCCGAGAGGTACTTTGTGGGCGATTGGTACAATTGATGAAATAGAAAACCTGAATTTCGCTAATTTCAGATCAGCAGTGGGTAGTCCAAAACAGGTAGTTGGTAAAGATTTGGTGCTCTTCCTCAGAGAAGACGAGATTTACCTTTCTGTGAAGTTCACTTCTTGGGGACAAAACAAAGCGGGTAATTTTTCCTATGAGCGTTCTACGGAAAATTAAGTAGGGTACTTATCGTGTGTAGTAAACGAGAAATAGGGCTAAGATTGAGCTAAAAACCCTATCTTCGAGTTCTTGGGCACATTGATAAATTCAGATTTAATGAAAAACGCTAATTTTCTCCTTATCCTTCTTTTGCTTTTTTGCTTTTCTTGCCAACAGGAAAAATCCAATCAAAAATATACCGCATCGCTCAGTGAGATCGGAGCTTTCAAAGAGCGGAAAACGGAAACGGAATCCTTTAAGTATGAAGAAGAAAAACAAATATATCACCTAAAAGCAAGCGATAAAGAAGACCTACGACTTTTATGGACGCCATTAATAGGCGATTTCATATTAGATGTTCAATTACCAGAAACAAAAGGAGCAGGAAGTTACGGTCTGATGCTTTGTAGTGAGCTAGAGACCAAAGTACCTATTGCGGCTTTACAGATAGCAGAAGACAAACTTACTTTCATGACAGCCGCTCAGGTTAATATGGGCAATGCAATAGAAAAAGAAGTTCGCTATATTCGATTCGAGCGGAAGGACAAACAAATCATTGCCTATTATGCGGAGGAAGGGGAACGCTTTAAACCCGTCGCCAGTCAAAGAATAGAAGAAAGCACGCCCGTTTTTGGTGGCTTATTTGCTAGGAGAACTACTCAAGATTTAGAATTTAAAAATCTGATGCTCGTTCATCCAAAGCAAGAAAATTCTCCCCCAAAAGACATGTTGAGTCGAGTCGAAATATACGATTTTGAGGAGCAAACTCGCCGAACTATTTTAGAGAAAAAGCAGAAGATAGAAGCTCCCAATTGGCATGCCAACGAAGGCTATCTAGTCGTGAATAGTGAAGGTTCCCTTTATAAAATTGATCTAAAAAATACGAATGATTGGACAAAAATCAACACAGGTAACTTAAATCGTTGCACCTCTAATCATGGTATTATTGATACCAACAGATTGATTTTTACTCACCAAGACAGCATAGGGGCTAGGATGTACAGCTTGAATCTGAAAGGGCATGATTCTCCTGAACGCTTATCGACCAAAGCAGCTACTTTTTGGCAAGATCACATCAAAAAGGAAGCGGCACTGCTCTACACCGCCACTCGTCAGGGAAGGAAAGCCATCAATATCTATCGCCGCCCAATGGAAAACGACAAAGAAGTCCGTTTGACCAAAAACAGAGGCATGGATTTTTCAGCAGATTATTCAGAAGTGAATGATATGATATATCTCTGCTCTACGCGTTCGGGTGATATGAAGATATGGCAGACTTCTATTGTTGGTTTGCAAAGGAAGCAATTGACTTTTGATGAATACCAAGATTGGTCGCCTACCGTGTCGCCTGATGGCAAAAAACTGCTCTTTGTCTCTTATTTACCAGAAATGGAGCGCACCGAAAATAATCAAATTCAGCAAATCCTCTTAAGATCGTTGGACCTAAGTAAAGAAAACGCTCGTCCAAAAGTCATTTTCCATTTCTACGGCGACCAATCTGCGATCAGTAATTTCTCGTGCTCACCAGACGGCACTCAACTCGCCTTTGTTTCTTATACTTTTCCTACAGAAAAATTAGCTCAAGAAGTTAAAAAAGAAGAATCGAGAGGAATCTGATCTATGCTATACTGCAAACGGGATAAATTTGTGCAAATGAATATGCCTGTTTATCGCGCCTAAGGCGGACACGTGTGTTTAAATTGTTAATTTATTTAACTGTAATACGTTGATTTCGAGAGTATTAAACGAATAAACGATTCAGCAAATAAACAAAAAGGAAAATGCACTTTTTTATCCTAAACGGAGGATACACTATTTTTTTAATATATTATGCCTATTTCATATATTTGAGCTTACAATTTAAGGTGCTCGAGGGTTCTGAGTGCAAGAATAGAAATAGTTTGGCGAACAGTTCCTTCGGGTTAAGACAACCTTATTAAACCAGCAATCACTTTCCACAGCCTTCCAACCGATTATAAGTACAAACTATATTAAGTATACTATAAACTAAGTTTCTTTGCATTTTAGATGGGGGAGTTTGAGGGAGAAAAAAGGTTTTTAGGAAAACCCTTTTTTCTCCCTCATCCCTTGTTTGCCGCCGTCTTCGACGGCGGTAGAGGGGTTTTTTGAAGCTCGAAATTCTAAGGAA
>JBCCRX010000065.1:0-21181 GCA_039201015.1 Bacteroidota bacterium
CTCCAAAAGAATTTTCGCGCCGAAGGCGCGGAAAACCACTGAGTTTGCTGATTTTTGGAGACTTTTTTCTTTCACCGCAAAACGTTACAATCAGAAATTTTCTAAGGCGAAAAATTGTTTCACTTAAGGGGTTTTCAAGGGAGAAAAGCGTTAAAAATCACTAATTTTTAACGCTTTTCTCCCCTAAGACCCCACTGAGCCTCAAAAAAATCTTTTAAGGAGGATTTTTTTGAGGCGAATAACGAAATCTTTCGATTATGTCCAAAGTCTAGTTAATACTAAAATTCAAGAACAATGATAGCAGAAATTCATACTGAAAAAGGTACAATGAAAGTCAAATTCTACGAAGAAGACGCACCCAATGCCGTCAAAAACTTTACCAATTTAGCAAAAGACGGCTACTACGATGGCTTAACTTTTCATCGAGTCATTCCTGATTTTGTAATCCAAGGCGGCTGCCCAAACACTAGGGTAGGGGCGAGCGGAAGACCAGGTACGGGTGGTCCAGGCTATACTATTGACTGTGAACTAGAAGGCGAAAATCAGTATCATGACCGTGGCGTACTTTCCATGGCACACGCAGGGCGCAACACAGGTGGTTCGCAGTTCTTCATCTGTCACAGCAGAAACAATACCGCTCACTTGGACAGAAACCATACTTGTTTTGGCAAGGTTTATGAAGGCTTGGACGTTATTGATAATATTCGAGAAGGCGATCGCATTGAGAAGATTGTGGTGGATGGGGAAGCTTGATGGAGCGATTAGCTATTGGCATTTGGCGTTGAATAACTGAATTTGTGGTACTCGCTGATTGACTTTGCGGCGAATAAACACTCTATTCGCCGCAGAATGTGCGGTGAATAGAGCAAATATAAATCTAGCATGAACAAAAAAGCACAAGCCCTCCTACAATTGGGCTTAGTCATCGGTATTTTAATCTTCATCAATATACTAGCCAATTTCTTCAATGGCTACATAGATATGACCGAAGAAAAGAAATATACCTTGACACAACCCACCCAAGACTTACTCAGCGATTTGGAGGAAGTGGTCTATGTGGATGTCCTTTTAGAAGGTGATTTTCCTGCGGGTTTTAAGCGATTGCAGAAAAGTGTACAGGAACTGTTGGAGGATTTTCGTTCGGAGTCGAGCTATATTGAATATGAGTTTGATGATCCACTGAAAGGTACGGCAGCACAAAGCCAGGCAAGGCAAAAAGAGTTGCAAAAAGATGGTATTCAACCCACTAATTTGCGACTAAAAGATGCGGAAAGCCAATCGCAGCAGACTATTTACCCTTATGCAATATTCAACTATCAAGGTCGAAAATACCCTGTCAATCTGTTGGAAAACGATCAGATTGGCGTGCCGCCAGATGTAGTATTAAACAATAGTGTTGCGCTGCTAGAATACAAGTTTGCGAATGCTATTCAGAAGCTCCAAATCAGCAATAAACCCAATGTTGTTTTCCTACAAGGACATGGCGAATTGATTCCGCCCGAAGTTTATGATCTAGAAAGAACCTTGCGACAATACTACGATACAGGACATTTGCCTATGGATAGCTTAGTGACGCTTCCTGTGGATCGCATTTCGGTCTTGATTGTTGCTAAACCGCGTTTTGCTTTCTCGCCAGAAGATAAATTCAAAATCGATCAATACGTGATGAACGGTGGCAAGGTATTGTGGTTGGTGGATCGCCTCAACGTCAGTATTGATAGTGTGCAAGCCAATGGAACTTATGTGCCGCGCGATTATCAATTGAATTTAGAAGATTTATTGTTCAAATACGGCATCCGCATTGATCCTAATATGGTATTGGATTTGGAATGCTCTTCCATACCCTTGCGCGTGGGACAATTGGGGACGCAAGCCCAATTTGATCGTTTTCCTTTCTACTATCATCCTGTTGTTGCACCTAAATCCGACCATCCAATTGTAAAAAGTTTGGATCGCGTTAATTTCAAATTCGTCTCCTCCATTGATACTAGTGTACAGACCAAAACGGGCGTAGAAAAAACGGTCTTGTTGGCTTCCTCGCCTAGAAGTCGTGTGCAATTTGCTCCTACGACTTTGGACTTTGAATTCCTGCGCCAAGAACCCAATCCTGACAACTTCAATCAACCCTATCGCCCACTTGCGGTTTTGTACGAAGGTATTTTTCCTTCTTTCTTTGAAAATCGAGTGGCGGAAAGTTTTATGCAAGCCTTGGAGCGCATGAATATAGAATACAAATCAAGCAGTGTACCCACTCGAATGATCGTGGTGGCGGACGGCGATATCGCGCGCAATTTGGTGCGTCCCAATTCCGATTCGCCCAACGGATTTTCTGCCGCTCCCCTAGGACTTAACCAATACGACCGATATACCTACGCCAACAAGGATTTTCTGCTCAACGCCATAGAATATTTAATGGATGACAATGGCGTGATAGAAGCTAGAGGAAAAGAAGTCAAATTGCGGATGTTGGATGTAGTACGGGCAGAAGCCGAGCAGACGAAATGGCAAGCGATTAATATTTTGCTGCCGCTCGCTTTCTTGCTGTTGTTTGGGTTGTTGTACAATTGGATTAGGAGAAGGCGATACGCGAATTTTTGATTGTTTGCAGCAGCAACTATTTTTCCTAGCCCAGGTATGCAGAACAGATTGTTTTGCCAGACATTCGATTGGTTCAAAATTGGAGATCAATCACAGTTTTTGAAGATGGTGGCGACCACGCCAATGAAATGGAAACTAGTGTAATACTGTACATTCGTCCTGATCTAATTTTACCACTTTTTGAAGAAGGCGAAGGTGTCTCAAAACAGTATAGTATCGAAAGCTTTCGAGCAGGCCAGGAAAGTGCTCAATGTCAGTGGAGCATCGGGAGCGAAGATGCGAGTATAGGCAATCAAAAGAAAGCCAATACGGAGAAAGAGAAGCGATATTTAGACCACTTGGTCAAGAAAATTGGTGCTTTTTTCATTAAGTTGTCAAAAAAGAGATGCTCTTTGAATGAAGTAAGCAGACAGACTTGTAACAATAAACAATACAAGAACGTTTTCATTGTAGTTATATCATATCAAAACTACTGCGAACTGTCCACTTACAATACATCTAACTATGCAAACAGTAGTAGAAAAAAACACAAAAACGGTATCAGTAGAGGAGAAAGAGAAAGATCGTCTGACTATACAGCGTGCTTACCGTACTTTACTGCAAACCATTAGGCATGCCATGGACGAAGAAGATCAAAAGAATGTTCGTTTAGCATTTGACATGGCGGTGGAAGCACACGATGGACAGCGACGAAAGTCTGGTGATCCATATATTTTGCATCCGATTGAAGTTGCGCGTATTTGCGTAGTGGAAATCGGTTTGGGACCAACTGCCGTTATTTGTGCCTTGTTGCACGATGTGGTGGAAGATACACCAGTGACCTTGGAGGATATTCGTACTCAATTTGGCGAAAGGGGTAAAAACATTGCGGATATAGTGGACGGCTTAACGAAATTGGATCGCAGCAACAGTCCCAAAGAAAAGCAAGCCGCCAATTTCAGAAAGGTATTGACCACCCTCACGGATGATGTTCGAGTGGTATTGATTAAAATGGCAGACCGGCTGCACAATATGCGGACTTTGGGGGCAATGCCACAGCACAAGCAACTGCGGATCGCATCCGAAACAAGTTTTATTTACGCGCCGCTGGCGCATCGTTTGGGTTTGTATGCCATTAAAACACAGTTCGAGGATTTATCCATGAAAATCACAGACCCAGAAAACTACCATTACATTGCCAAGAAACTAAACGAAACCAAACGCTCCAGAGAAGCCTATGTCGAAAAATTCATTGCACCGATCAAGAAAGAATTGGATGAACTGCCTGATCTCAAAGGAAGGTATCGCATATTTGGGCGTCCAAAATCCATTTATTCCATTTCCAATAAAATTAAAAAGAAAAACGTCGCTTTTGAGCAGATTTATGACCTTTTTGCCATTCGCATCATCGTAGATATTCCAAAAGAAAAGATTACTCCATTAAGTAGTCCAGAGGAACAAAACCTAATGCGCAAAAGACATGATCAGAAAGTAAAATTGATTTGTTGGTCGGTTTACTCGGTCGTGACAGATATTTATCGCCCTATTCCAGAACGGCTAAAAGATTGGATCAATCGCCCAAAAGCCAATGGCTACGAATCTTTGCATACTACAGTAGTGGGTTTAGATGGTCGTTTTGTGGAGATACAAATCAGAGACGAGCGCATGGATGCAGTGGCGGAAAGAGGTTTTGCAGCGCACTGGAAATACAAGACCAATACCGCTGAGCCAGACGTTTATTCGATTTGGTTGGATAGTGTTCGAGATGTTTTGAACGACCCTAATTCTAGCCCGACTGAATTTTTGCAGGACTTCAAAAGTGGATTGTTTCAGGATGAAGTCTATGTATTCACGCCAGAAGGCGACATGAAAATATTACCAAAAGGCGCGACCGCTTTGGACTTTGCCTTTAGTGTGCATACGGATTTGGGCTATCATTGCTCTAGTCTGATAGTGAACAATAAAATTGTTCCTTTGGGCTATGAATTGAGCAATGGCGATCAAGTGGAGGTATTCACCAATCCGAAGCAAAAACCCCGTGAAGCTTGGATCAATTCCGTCATTACGAGTAAAGCAAGAAGCAAAATACGCTCTGCGATGAAAGAAGAGCGGCGCAAGACAGGGGAATTGGGTAAAGAAAAGCTAGAGCGAAAATTGAAGCACTTAAAGGTTGATTTTGAAAAAAGTATTAACTTTTTAGTGGACTTTTTGGGCTACAAATCGCACCTTGATTTGTACTATGATATAGCTGTTGATGCGCGAAGTATTTCGTCGATCTTTAAGGACGTAATGGTGGAGCAAGGTAAATTGGTCTCCAAAATACAAGAAATAACGACAAATCCCGAAGCCAACCGACCGCTGAACGATACTAGTAAAGTCAAGAAAACCAGTAAATTAGGCTTATTCATCAACGACGAGCCAGCCGAACTTTACAAATATCAATTAGCAAGTTGTTGCAATCCAGTGCAAGGAGATTCTATTTTTGCGTACATTACGGTCAGTTCTGAACTAAAGATTCATCGCACCAATTGTTCCAACGCGCCGCACATGATGGCCAGCCACGGACACCGAGTGATGAAAGCAGAATGGGCGACTACAGGCGATCATACTTTCGTAGCCGATTTGAAAATCACGGGTTGGGACAAAGGAAAAGGAATTATTCAGCACATTACGAAAGAAATATCTTCTTCTTTGGGTTTAAATATACGATCTTTCGCTATGAATGGCAATGAAGGTGTTTTTGAAGGAGAAGTTAGCCTTTTGGTAGCAAATAAAGATCAATTGTACTTAGCAATTGAAGCACTAAAACAACTTGATAACGTTTCAACTGTTACTAGAGTGAAGTAAAAACTAATAGTCATTGGCTATTGGCAATTAGCAGTTAAGCTAATGGCCAATAGGTAAAGACTTACAGCCAATATTACATATGCAGCAAGCCACAGAAAGTATGATTAAGGAAGTGAAGCGGATTTTTTCGAGTCACTTGGAAAAGAATGGTTCTCGAAAGACCCCCGAACGCTATGCGATTTTGGAAGAAATCTATCGGCGAAACGATCACTTCGATGCAGAAGCACTGTACATCCACATGAAAAATCAAAACTACCGTGTCAGTAGAGCGACGGTTTATAACACTTTAGAGTTATTAGTCACTTGTGATTTGGTCAAGAGGCATCAGTTCGGTAAAAACTTGGCGCAGTATGAGAAGTCCTATGGCTACAAGCAGCACGATCATTTAATTTGCGTTGTTTGTGGTAAAGTCCTCGAATTTTGTGATCCTAGGGTGCAGCAGATTAAAGATACCATGGCAAATATACTAGGCTTCGAAGTGACGCATCATTCACTCAATCTCTATGGAAAATGCCAAAATAACTGCTCACCCAATGATGATTTTTAGCTAGTTTTCAAGTATTTGCTAGTGGTTATTTACAAAAATTTTCAACTCGCTCGAAAGTGTTGAAAAATATACTTTCTACTTCTCGAAAATACTTGCCCGTATCATTCAGGCGGGTTTTTGTGAGTAAAGTTTTTTTCTCGTAGAAAATTATCCAGTAACGGGAAGTTACTGCATAATAAAAATAGCCAATGTTCCAGAACGATAATCCCTGCTGACTTCCGACTAAAGAATTTATTTTTTGATCTGGTTTCTGCCCCCTCAATCTAACTGCTTGCATAATTCTAAATTAAGACTCTAAAAACGAGGTATTCATCTTTGAAAAATATAGTATAAATGAGGAAATTTTTATTGCATAAAAATTTCCTCAGTAGGGGACTTTTCGGACAGAGAGAGGTATTTGAATAATTTTTTAAAAAAATTATTCAAATACCTCTCTCTGTCCATAGAAACCCACTGAAAACAAAATGAAAAACGCAGTTTTTCATTTTGTTTTCGATGATTTGCAATACGCTGCTTAGAGTCTTAAAGTAGAAATAAAGACATTACATGAAATCAATCGCTGTTTATTGTGGCTCCAAGTTTGGGCACGACCCAGTTTACAAGACTGCCGCCAAAGAAGTTGCTTTAAGCTTAGTAAAAAGAGAAATCGCTATCGTGTATGGTGGCGGAGATGTGGGATTGATGGGCGTAGTCGCCAATACGGCACTAACAAATGGCGGAAAGGTAACGGGTGTGATGCCCAAGTTTTTGATGGAGATAGAAGGGCATTACGATCTCACTGAATCCATTATTGTAGAGACGATGCACGAGCGAAAAACGATTATGGTGGATCGCTCTGACGGCTTTATCATCTTACCTGGTGGCTTTGGGACGCTGGATGAATTCATGGAAATAACGACTTGGGCACAACTCCAACTGCATCAAAAACCGATCGGACTTTACAACATCAATGGTTATTACGACCACTTAATGGCACATATCCACCAGATGGTGCTAGCAGGTTTTATCCTTCCAGCATACCGTGAACTAATCATTGATGATACGGACTTAGATCGCCTGTTAGAACGTATGGAAGCCTATAGCCAACAGAGCGATGAAGCCGCCATTCATGCAGATCAATTGGATCGAATTTAAGTACTTGGACAAAAGTAATCTAGCTATTCAACTCGGCAGCATCGCGCTTGCAGCGAGCCGCACTGTGTCCGCCTTACCGTGTCTGCCTTAGGCGTGAGGCGATGACGCGCTAAATGTGACATAAACATTGTTCACCTACTTAAAATAACATGATTCAAGAAATACTCTCCGAGAAATACTCGAAAGACGGGATGCTCGAAATTGTGGATCGCTTGAAATTCAAGCCACAATTGATAGCGGAAGTCATGGACTGTTTTTTTGGAGAAAATCCAAAACTCGCGCAGCGTGCCGCTTGGGCAACGTCTCACATTTCTGACCACTTACCACATTTACTACAACCTTACCTAGCAGCGATGTTGCAGCATCTAAAGCAAGAGGGACTACACGATGCGCTGCCAAGGAACACCATTCGGATACTGGAAAAACTAACCATTCCTGAATCGCTCCACGGCGAAGCGGTTTCTATTTGTTTTGATTATTTGGCAGACCCAACAAGTACCGTTGGTATCAAATGCTTTTCGATGTCTGTTATCTGGAAAATTTGTCAATACGAGCCAGATTTATCCAATGAATTGAAGGTTTTGATAGAAGAACAAATGGATTATCAAAGCAATGGTTTCAAAAGTCGAGGCAGACGGATTTTGAAGGAAATGCAAAAGAAAAATTTATACTAAAATCTATTTCCATTTCATTCGCTGCATCAAAACAAAACCCAAACAAGCAAATAGACTAAATCCAAAGATCATATGCCACATCGCATTGAATCCTAGATGCTCTGCCATTTGCAACCCCATGTTAGGTGCTACAATGTGCGAAATAGAGTAAGTAGCGGTAAACATTGCCATATAGCGACCGCGATTTTGATCGTTACCTCTATTGAGTGCCATAGTGGAAAGGAAAGGTAAAGAGGTCATTTCTCCAACGGATAGAAAAAACATGGAAATGATCGCTGCCCACCAACCCGCTGGCAACCAAACTAAGAGTACATACGCCCAACCAATCAGAAAAGTGCCTCCAATCACGATCTGTACTTTGCTCAAATATTTCTCTAGCATATAAATTAATGGCATTTCCAGTGCTACGATTAATAGGCAATTGAAAGCAAAGAGCAGTCCAATTTGTCGTTCGTCGAAGCGAAATTCATTTCTTAGAAAAACAGGCTCGGTCGCAAAAATTTGAAAGAAAGCAAAGGCATTGAGAAACACCAGCAATAGAAAAAATAGATAAAAACGATCTTGATAGGGTAGTAAAGCAGCATCAATAGGTGTTGTCCTATTTTCATTTTCACTTTCAGATGCTTTACTTCGTGCGGGTTTACGCTTCATATAGCTGGAAAAAATGACTTTCAGAAACAAGGCCGCCAAGCAACAAGTCATGCCATCGATAATGAACAGATAACGAAATCCTAAACTCACCGCAATGAAGCCACCAATGGCTGGGCCGATCGCCATTCCTAAATTAATGGCAACGCGAATTAAGGCAATGCCACGCGTCCGATCTTCTGGAGCGCAACACACGACAATGGCAGCAAAACTAGCGGGACGATAAGATTCTGCAATCACACTAGCCACCAAAATCATTGCACAAACACCATAAAAGCTAGAGACCCAAATCAGAGAAATGAAGCCAAATAAACTTAAGAATAGCGACCAAAACATCACTTGAAAAGCGCCAATTTTATCCGTCAATCTTCCGCCCAGAAAGGAACCCAAAATAGAACCCACACCAAAGGAGCTCATTACCCAAGCTGCTTGTGTCAAGCTGAATTCAAGTTCGCTGGTCAGATAGAGTGTCAAAAAAGGCAAGACCATAGTACCACTTCTATTGATTAACATCATCAAGGAGAGTAGCCATATCTCTCTGGACAATCCGTGGTAGGCATTGCGGTAAAGTTGTATAGTGCGCGCGAGCATCAGGTGTGTGGTTTTGATGACAAATGGTAGAATCAAGACTTACAGCATAGCGTACAAAATAGTTCCCTGAAAAAATGAATGAAAATTAGCATCTTTTAATCATCTGAAAATCAGCACATAAGGGAGCGAATTGCTTAAAAGATTTCAATTAAATAAAAAAGATACTTTGATATTAGTAGAATAGTCTATATATTTGCATTGTACTACAGAAAATTACTACTTTTTAGAATTACTTTCCACTTTTTCATTTTCATTAATTTTCAAGTCTGGTTAAATGCACTTACTTCTATATTCGGAGTAGTCATTACTACAAAAAGATACAGCTAGCGTCTTGTAATTCAGCAGGAGTGAATATGCTGTAATTGAAATGCGCTCTAGCTCCATATCTTTTTGATTGTCAATGTATTGTGATGGGTGTCAAATGTACACAGGTCACCCTATACGATTATATATTTAACGAATGCTCTGCCTATTGTTGATGGCGCATTTTCCAGACCTTTTCACTTTTTCAGCGGTACTATATTGTTCTTCTTAACAATGTAATTGCGACCGCTGTGCAGGAATTTCCATAGCTTACTGCACCTTGACTTGCTCAATGTTGTACATCCAAAGCTATGTCACAAAATAAAGGTTTTTTACAGGACAAGTTATTCATTAAAATGCTATCACACAACATGAAAAGGTTAAGTTTTACTAATTTTCTGAAAGAAAAAGCTAATTTCCTAGTGTCACCGAATCCAAGGAAAGGCTATGCGTTTTTTTATGGTTTAAAACCACACCAAAAGCTAGATTTTGTCAGACATTTATTTCTGGTTGTCATCCTACTTTTTCTGTATCAGTTCATGCACGCACAGACAACCTTCACCGCTTGCAATGGATTATTTTTCGACGATGGCGGTGCAGGCAGCAAGTACATTGAAGACCAAAGCGAAGTAGCAATCAGTGAAGTTTTCTCTGTTTGCCCAATAAATCCCGCTACACAAGTGGTATTTGTAGAATTTATGGAGTTCAATATCGCAGAAGGCGACCAAATGTTGGCTTACGACGGTATGCTAGAGCTTCCCGAAAGTCAAATCACCACTGCTTTGGGTGGAGAAGGTCACGGACCTTCCATTTCGAATGCACCTGGCGGTGGTTGGGTGGCTGCGAGTTGCGAAAATACGAGTGGCTGTGTCACTTTCGTTTTCAATCGCAACAACGATGGCGTGGCTGGTACGGGATGGACTTTTTCCGCAAGCTGTGTCAATCGAGAAAGTTACAGTTTTCCAGCAGCAGGAACGAATACACGGATCACTTCTGCTGACGATGTTTGCTCGCCAGATGGTTTGGTGGGCGTATCTGTTGATATTCCAGACTACTCGGATTGCGACGGGAACGATTTAATTATTTCTACCGATTGTCCCATAGCGACCATTACACCCATTAGCAGCAGTACGATCCTGGTGAATGCGCCCGTTGGAACAACAGTTGTTAGTTTTTCTAGTCCGCTCTTTCCGAGCCAAGTCGCTACGACTACGATTCGTACGCTGCCCATTCCGCTGACTTGTAATCGAGATTTAGAAGTCTCATTATCAGGGGATTGTGTTGTGCCCTTAACACCCGATATGATACTAGAAGATGCTTGTATGTCGCCAAACTACACCTACGACATCAGCTTTATTGATCCCAATCGAGACGATTTCACCGATCCAGCAGTCATTGGAATGACCGCAGAGGGCTACCCGATTGTAGATTTCTCGGGTGTGCCTTGTGGCACTCAATTGAATGTTTTGGTGGAGCGTACTTACAACGTTATTTGTGGAGAAGAGCAGGAATTACCTTCTGCTTGTATCGGACAAATTGTTATCGCTGATCGAGTTGATCCTGAGATCGAAGGCAATTTGGTGGATGATTATGTCATTCCTTGCTATTTTGATACTGATGCTTTGTTGGATCAATTAAATGCTAGTACGATGAATGGTGGCGGCACAACGATCAATTTACAACCGACAGGCGTCAATGGGATGACGGATATATATGATCTCTCTTTCACAATTGATCCAGTATCAACGGTTTTTGAAATCAGCGATAATTGCGCAGCTACTTTTGAAGTAAGCGAATGGCAATTTGTAGAGTTGGATTGTACGACGGATCGCTTTGACCCTTACGGCACTTTTGACCACGACAACGATCCTAATACACCAGAAATTCCCGTTTCACAGGATCCACTTTGGGCTTTGATGGCAGTGGAAGTAGAAGACCCCAATGGAACGGGCGGAACACCAGCTATTTTTAGATGCTACTTCCGAAGGATTCAGGCCGTTGATGACTGTGGCAACGAATCGAACCTAGCGATACAAAGGGTTTGCATTGCGCAGCCAGACATTGTTTTCCCACTGGTAGAAGTAGAAATACCTTGTGGCGTGAGTACCGATCCGATTGACATTTACAATCTTTGGGCAAGCGATCCTGACCGCTTTGAAGAGTTCGCAACTTTCATCCCTGTTTATGATCCTACGCCTTTGGATTTGAATGGTGATTTCAGCTTGTTTGGAAATTTAGAAGATACTTATTTCACAGATGCCAGCGGCGATGAAGTACCCGTTTTTCCAGAAGATGGTGCTTGTGGCTACGCGATTGATTGGTTGGATTCTGAACCCATAGAAGTCTGTGAAGAAGCCTTTAAGATATTCAGGGAATGGACGGTTTTCAATTTCTGCGACGGACATCTGGAAATCATTGATCTTGTCCCTCAAGTCTTGAAAGTGGGTGATGTCGCGCCACCACAAGTTGAGTTTTTGGGCATCACGGGCACGGGCAGTCCTTATGCCGATTGTGTGGCAGATGCTTTGATTCAGCTAGACATTCAAGACGATTGTTCGGACGAATTTCAAGTGTTCATTGACTTCTTCAACGACGATCAGCCAGAAGTGATTGCTGAGTTTTCGGAAGGTGGCGTTTTAGTGCCCAATGTAGTGATAGGGGAGGAGTTCTTCTTTACGGTCAGAGTAGTGGATGAGTGTTGGAATGGCGAAACTTTCGGACCTTTTGTAGGAATATTGAAAGATAATATTCCACCAGTAGCGATTTGTGAATCTTTCCGAACGGTTTCTATGGGCGTAGATTGCGAAGTGATCGTTCCTGCCGAAGCTTTTGATGACGGCTCTTACGATAATTGTGGACAATTAAGCTATTCCGTAGCGCGTATGGATGAAATAGGTGACTTCTTATTCGATGAGAGTTTTGATTTCCTATTTGAAGGCGATCAAGATGTATTTCAACCTACGGTTTCTTTCTCAAAAGCGGATTTGATAGATTGTTCGGGTACGGTGAGCGTTGTTTTTCGAGTAGAGGACGGTTCTGGGAATAGCAATTTCTGTATGGTGGAAGTGGAATTGCAAGATAAATTGCCACCTGTGGTACAAGACAAAGACTTGGTGTTCCATTGCGACGATCATGCGGTCAAAAATATTGTTATTGCTGCCTTTGCCGACGATCCAAATTTAGCCATACAAGAAGTTTTGAATTCTGGTAATACTTTCTCCGACGCAGATAGCGTGGCTTATATTCATGTCGTTAATGACAATTGTGATAATTCAACTTTCATCGTTGATTTTGTAGATGTTTCCAATTACGACAAAACTTGCCGACAAGGATTGATTCAAATTTTCTACCAAGCTGTGGATGCTTGTGGCAATATTTCTGCACCTAGTGTAGCGAATATCACTTTGAAAAACAAGAGCGATTGGACGATGAACTTTCCATTAGACCTTGAAATCTTCTGTGAGGAAGAAGCGGGCGTACCTGCTCCAACAAGTATCGAAGATATTTTGGACAACAAAGGATGCGATTTCTGGGGATTGGAAGTGAATGAAGAATTTTTTGATAGCGAAGGGGCTTGCTCCAAAATTGTACGAGAATATCATTTGATTAATTGGTGTACTTGGCATCCAAACAATACAGAAATTGCCGTCGTGGAGCGTCCACAAGAGATCATTCTCGATCCTTTTTACACCGTTACTTTGCGCTATCAAGATCGTTTCATTAATGGTTTGGATATAGAAGAAGCGGATGGTATCAATGACTTAGATGACGGAAACGAAGACGGCGACGATGACTATATTTATCTTAGCACAGACGATCGTTTGTCGCGCTTTGCTCCGATCCGTATTCCCTTCTCCAACAGCCAGTTAGATCGCATCAACGACTTTGACGAAGCAGAAAATACTGATCCTTACGATGTAACTGATTTCGATTTTGATGCCGATTTTGTGGTAATAGATTTTACTGATTTTGCTTATCAAAATATCTCTACTTTCCCTGCCATTTCCCAATTTTCAAGCGTAGAAGAACACTACGTCAGTGCGCAGCAATATGGCAATATTCTTTATCGTCAAATCATCAAAATCAACGACATCGCCGCTCCCGTGGTGGATGTCACCCAAAGTGGTCCTTTCTGCGGTGGTGATACCGATCCAGGAGAAGGTGGTATTTGTACGGGGCAAGTTGATCTGAAGTTCAGTGTCAGCGACCTTTGTAGTCCAAAAATAAATATTCATTACGAATTGATCGCTTTTGTGGGAACTGCTGATGAAGTAGTCATCACTGATGATCCCTTTGGTAGTTTGCTAGAGGATCAAGGCGACTTCAAAATATCGGGTTTTTACCCTATTGGAAATCACCAAATTGTTTTGAAGGCAGAGGATGCTTGCGCTAATGTGGGTAAAGCTTTCATAGATTTTGAAGTGAAAGATTGCAAAGCACCTGTACTGACTTGTTTCTATGGTCTAGCAACGGATTTGATGGTCAATGGAAAGGTGACGCTTTCAGCAGATGAATTTTTGAACCAAGCCGAAGATTTTTGTTCAGAAGTGGAAATTTTCTTCGCAAATCCAGAAATCTATCCCGATTCTACAGAGCGCATGTTCCGATGTATTGATGGCGAAGTCGGCATTGTTGCCATAGAGATATGGGCGAGAGACGAAGCAGGAAATACTGCCTTCTGTGAGACTTTCGTGAATGTGCAGCAAAATCCACAGGACGGTGATACGCCCGACAATTGCCCAACGGTGGGGAGTATGATTGCAGGAACAATTCAAACTTCCAACGAACAAACAGTCGAAGGGGTAGCAGTGCAAATGTCGGGCACAGTTGAGGATCAGAAATACACAGGAAAAGGTGGTAGTTATCACTTTGTCGGACTATCAGAAGGATTTGATTATTCGATTAAGCCCTACAAAAATGACGATGCCCTCAATGGCGTTACTACCTTAGATATTGTCTTGATTTCCAAGCATATACTGGGCATAGAATTGCTAGCCGATCCTTATCAATTGATCGCAGCCGATGTCAATAATTCGGGCAGTATCACCACTTTTGACATGGTCAATTTGCGCAGATTAATACTTGGAATGGATCAAGAATTGCAAAACAATACATCTTGGCGATTCATACCCAAGGACTTCCAATTTGAAGACCCGATGAATCCCTTCCAAACAGCTTTCCCTGAATTGATGAACATCAACGATCTAGGCAGCGATTATATGGATTCTGATTTTGTAGCCATAAAAACGGGAGACATCAATGGTAGTGCCATAGCGAATACCAATAGTGTAGAAGGTAGGACGATTCAAGAGACCTTCTATCTAGAAGCAGAAGATCAAGATTTGGTGTCAGGCGAAAACTATCGCATTCCATTTTATGCCAATGCAGCACAAATTCAAGCCTACCAATTTACCATGAATTGGTCTGGAATAGAAGTGCTAGCGATAGAGGACGGTTGGATGCAAGCAACCCATTTTGCACAGTTTAATAACTATTTAACAGCAAGTTGGGATAAAACGGAAAACATTGCTCAGGAAGAAGCCGCCTTTACGCTGATCGTGCGTGCTAAAGAAAATACAAAGCTGCGGCAAGCGATAGAATTGACTTCGGATTTGACAAGTGCGATTGCTTATGACCAAGCGGCACAACCCATGAATGTTGGTCTTCAATTTGAGCAAGGTATTTATGAACTGATGCAAAATAAACCGAATCCGTTCAGTGAATCAACGACTATCGGATTCCAAATTCCCGCTGCCCAAACAGCACGTTTGACAGTACACGATCTGAACGGAAAAGTAGTTTACACCACAACGCAAGCATTGGAAGCAGGCTACAACGAGATTATTCTGAGCCGAAACGATTTGCCTACAGGCATGCTCTATTACACCCTAGAGAGCGCGAATTTTGTAGCTACCCGAAAAATGATTGTTCTAGGAAGCCAAGAATAGCGTAGTCTTTTTTTCGTGATAAGTAAGAGACTGATAGTGCAGCGAGGAAAGTATTATATTGAGGCTTAGTCTCTTGCTTTTTTATCAAAATTCAGATGCAAGGCATATCAAAAGTGTCTTGCATCTAAAATCAAACAAGCTCTAACCCAACTTCCTCAATTCATAAGCCATAAGATATTAATACCTTTTTTGTAAAGTAGCATTTTTTTTTGCCCGCTCTAAAATAGAGTGGGCTTTTTATTTTTGGCTTTGATTATCTTCGCGTATTAATATATCTCGAAAGGCTTCTCTAAAAACTGAACCGCAGAACTGCGCAAGTAATACTCTGCGTACCTTTGCGGTTAAAAGCACTTATTAGAACAGTGAACCGTAGAGTTGCGCGAAGAAGATTACGCAGAGTCTCGCTGAGCAATATACCAAAACTAAACAATGCTACGAAAATGCTTTGCGTAGCTCTGCGAAAAACACTCTGCGTACCTCTGCGGTTAAAAGAACGGTTAAAAAACAATATTTACCTTCACCTCTTATGCAAATAGAGCTTTCAAAAGTCAGCAAACGCTATCGCTACGAATGGGTCTTTCGGAATATGAATTATCACTTTAATAGTCAAAAAAGTTATGCAATTACAGGACCAAATGGCTCTGGCAAATCTACTTTGATGCGCCTCCTTTCGGGACATGCTAGTCCAACAAGAGGCAATATCCAACACTACCAAAACACCACAGTAATCAGAAGCGAAAATTTATATATCCATATCAGCTATGCTGCGCCCTATATTGATCTGATCGAAGAATTTACTCTAGCAGAACACCTCAAATTTCATCAAAAATTCAAGGCTTTTTTACCCGAAATGGGGGTAAAAGAAATCATGTCCTTGTTGGCGTTCAAAAAAGCAAAAAATAAGCGGCTCAGTCACTTCTCTTCTGGCATGAAACAACGCTTGAAATTGGTGCTAGCCATTTGTTCAGATACCGCTTTGGTATTGTTGGATGAACCCACGACCAATCTCGACCGACAAGGCATCGAATGGTATTTAAACCTAGTGGAGCAATACAAAAAAGACCGTATTTTTGTGGTGGCCTCCAATGTGGAAGAAGATTATCAATTTTGTGATGAAGTGCTTCAAATTACAGATTACAAGAAAAAAATAAGTCAATGAAACATCTATTCTTGCTATCATTTTGCGGACTGTCTTTCCTACTTCAAGCCCAAGCCCCCATGCCCAAGATTTTGGATATGCGCGCGCGTGCAGAGCTAAGGGATGAATTATTAGAAGAACGGCTCGAAAGTGTGCTACCCATGCTGATGCGCAGAACGGGCATAGATATGTGGATATTGATTTCTAGGGAATACAACGAAGATCCTGTTCTCAAAACTATGTTGCCCGCTACTTGGCTTTCGGCAAGGAGAAGAACCATTTTGGTCTTACACGATCAAGGAGAAGAGAAAGGCATAGAAGCCCTTGCTATTGCGCGCTACAATGTGGGCAGCGTCTTTAAAAAGGCTTGGGACAAAGAAAAAGAACCCAACCAATGGAAGCGACTAATGGAAGTCATCGAGGAGCGAAATCCTAAAAAAATAGGCATCAATAAGTCAGAGCATTTTGGGCTCGCCGACGGTATTGCTGCGACGGAACAAGCGTTATTTCTGAAGAATCTTCCTCAAAAGTTTCAAGATCGAGTAACGAGTGCAGAAGAATTAGCAATTGGCTGGCTAGAAACAAGGACAGAACGAGAGATGATTTTGTACCGACAAGTCATGCGCATTGCTCACCAAATCATCGCCGAAGGTTTCTCTGAAAAAGTCATTCAGCCAGGCTATACGACCACCGATGATGTGGTGTGGTGGTATCGAGATCGCATTCGCGCCTTGGGTTTGGTGGCTTGGTTTCATCCGACCGTAGATGTGCAGCGCGCCGATCCCGAAAACAATGAAAACGAACGTTCCTACTCCAGACGCCCTGATGTGGCGACTATTCTGCCAGGCGATTTGCTACATGTAGATTTTGGCATCACTTATTTAGGACTGAATACCGATACCCAAGAAAATGCTTATGTGCTAAAAGCAGGCGAGACCGCTGTACCAAAATATCTGAACGATGCTTATCAAAAGAGTTTGGGTGTTATGGATATCCTCACTGATGAATACAAAACAGGCAGAACAGGCAATGAAATCCTCGCCAACACCCTCCAAAAAGGAAAAGCAGCTGGTTTGCGACCGATGATTTATACGCATCCAATTGGTTATCACGGTCATGGTGCTGGGCCGACCATTGGTTTGTGGGATCAGCAAGGCGGTGTACCGAGAAAGGGCGATTACCCACTCTATCCCAATACTGCTTACTCCATAGAACTTAACAATACGGTTTACCTCAAAGAATGGAACAAAGACGTGCGCATTATGCTAGAAGAAGACGGCTTTTTTGATGGCAAAGATTTCCGCTACATCGACGGGCGGCAAACAGAATTGTTCTTGATTCCAAGACCTTTGGATGAAGTCAAATAATCCAAAATTTGCGCAAGCCCCCAATTTTACTAATTTTGTATTCCTTTTTATGGAATCTCTTTTCCACGAAAGGATTCTTCGGAATGTAGCGCAGTCCGGTAGCGCACACGCCTGGGGGGCGTGGGGTCGCAGGTTCAAATCCTGTCATTCCGACTTCATTATCAAAGAGTTACGTATTTCGTAACTCTTTATTTGTTTTGGTTTAAACATGGTTTAAACACATTTTGCAAGCATTTCGCGCTAATTTCCTGCTTTTCTATATTCTTTTTGGCATTTATTTCCAGTAGTTATTTCATCCATCTTGCTTAATGCCATTTGGCATTACTTCTAGTGCTACTGTTTTTGGCTCTTTTATTGCTAAATATTTCTTCAATATTTCGTTCTCCTGCTTTTTCGATTCCAATAATTGCTGCTGAAGTTGAATGATTTGTTTGCTATGTTCTTTATACACTTGTTCAAGCAGCTTACTTTTTTGTTGAAGTTCCTTTTCTAAATTTTGTGTCTGTTCTTGAATGTGGTGTAAGATATCAGCATGATTTTCTTGCACTTCTTTAGAGGAAGTGGAAACAATCTTCTTAGCTTTTTCCAGATAGATATTTATTTGGCTGTTGTAAATATTACCTGAGTTATTGCCCTTGGCTTCAATGATTGGTGGATAAGTTGGTGTTGTTGTTTTTGAATCAATCGCATTATAGTGAATGGTGACCTGATCGCGATAGAAAAAATTGTAGTCTAGATTAAAATGAGTGGCAAATTGCTCTAATTGTCTTTGAGAGATGCCTCGCTGTCCCGCTCTTATTTTAGAAATGATATTACGCTTTCCGAAAATCACACTACTCAGTGTTGATTCATTGTGCCTGCCTTGATGTTGTCGAAGAATCTCGTCTATAGCTTTTAGAAAGCGAATGTCTTTGGGTTGAAGTTTATACTTTTTGGGAGGCATATTAGAGGTATTGGAATTGGTCATGGAATCAAAAATTATTAGGTCAATAGCAGAGCTGTGACGGCAAAAATTATATTTTTGACGGCAAAGTAATTGCTTTTTCTGACGCTGTTTGCCGTCAAAATTAGGACAAAACTTTACAAAACGCACCCAAAACTTGAACAAAATGTACACAAAAAGTGAGCTAACCCAGTTACGACGCGCTCTTGCGAAGTACGATCAAAACTATTACGAAAGCATCGGTATAAAGACTGATCTATCCCGAACGACCATCTCCAAATTCTTCAATGGCAAAAGGGTAAAACCTAAAAATGCACTCAAAATCTTCTCCACCAGCATCGACTTGATTCGAGAAAAGCGACAAGATTTTGGAGACTTGCTAGAAATTATCAAAAGGCTAAATAATTGATCAACTAAATTTTATTATCCTATTACCTTACTTATAATGAAAACCAAAAAGACCATTTTCAATTCCCTACGGACTAATCTAGCAGCACAAATAAAAAATCAAGTTCTTCGCGCTTACGAAAAGGATATTAAGATCAATGTATTGAAGTTTCTTTCCCATTATGCCAAACGTAAAGACATGCCCATTGGAGAAATCCATGTAGTTTTATATCTGAAAGAAGAAGAACTTCGTGCTTTACTATGCGATAAACACGGCACAAAAATGCTCGCAGATTCTCAAATTGCGCGGCTCTTTATGAATGATGAATTTGCTACTCACATCATTCTGCCTAAAATTAGAAAATGCTTGTATCAACTTTCGGAATCACATGATATTTTGTTGGAACAAATGCGCATTATCCTTCGCATAGAAAATTGTGAACCCAGCATACACCTATTCAATAATGGTCAATTTTTAAAGCAAATTGAATTGAAAGAACTCATTCAATTGCTTCGTGCTTAATTGAATTTGTACCGATTTGATCTACCATTTTTTGATTCTAATTGATTCTAAAAGTCTATAAATCAGAAAAATATCAAAAAAAATGCGCTACTCATGAATCTATTGTTTGCACCGTCCGTTAAATCTACCACAAGCGCGAAAGTGCAATTGGTGATAATTTTGGGTTAAGATCAAATTATTGAATTAATCCAATTCACTATGCAACTTTCGATAAACATCAATGAAGACAAAAAGGGTATCGAAGTCCGATTTGATGAAAAACCAAGTGACCATCTCACCTCCTTATTGGGAAATCTAGGATTTAGATACTCCTACAAACAAAACATGTGGTATGCGAGTCATACTCCACAACGTCTATCTTTTGCCGATCAATTAAAAATAAGGCTAGAAGCAGCGCAGTCACTAGATGATTTGCTGATTCAGCCTACACACGAGGCGAGTTTACAAAATATCGATCTAAGAAATTTTAGTTGTATCAGCATCACTTGTAGCGATGCCGATGATGATGAACACTGCATTGTAGAAGAGTTTCTACTGTTTGAACCTGCTAAGAAAGCTGCGGAGGAGCTATCTAGACGCTTTGCTGCTGCGCTTTATGGTGATCGAGTTCAAAGAGTGATTGCTATACCCCGAAGTCAAAAGAAGAAAGCAAGAGCACTATGGGAACAAGGGCGTATTATTTATGCTTCGATTCCTGAAGTTAAGCAAGGAGAAGAAAAAATAAGAGAACAGTATGCCTTAGAAGAAACTGATATTGAAGAACTTGAAAATACAAATGAAAATGACACTTTAGATCGATATGAAGACACCGAAATCACTCATCAAGCAAACGTTGATCTAGGAGAGGTTTCACTTACGGATGCTTCAATGGAAGATGCCCCTATTGAAGTGGAAGTAAGTGAAGAACCACTTTTTGAATCCCCTTCTCAACAAGATACAGACGAATCTATTTTGGAGGAGCTGTATCAAATGAATCGCCGCTTGAACCTAAGTCGTTCCTTTTTGCAAAGCCTAGGCATACAACATTCGCTCAATTCTTGGAGCGTTTTGATTGGAAATTACCAATTGAAACGAGCCAGCGTATTTCGTTTCACTTTCAATTTGACAGCTATCTCTGATTCAATAACCAATTAAAAAAAGGTCTTATGAAAACTGTAGAACACACTACCGAAGCACCTGTAATCACTAAAAAACCTATCGTGTATGATCAAAATGAGCAAATGCTAGATATGCCTGTGAAGCTTAATAGTACTTCTGATCAACCTGAAACGACTCCCAAAGTCTCCAATATTTTTGACTATACCAAACTACAGCAAAAGCTAGATTGGGTAATTGGAAAGATTGGGCTTTGTCGCACCATTAAACTCATCGAAGGATTTATCAGCAATACTTCTTTGGGCATTAATGATAGTTAGAAGTTTAAGTTGATTGCCACTTACATCATTGATCAATCCATTCAGATTTTTGATTTGAAGGCAGAAAACTTTTACAAGAGTAAGATTCGAGAATACAGAGATGCTCGTATGGCTTGCTATCATTTATTGAAGTTGTACA
>JBCCRX010000066.1:0-20980 GCA_039201015.1 Bacteroidota bacterium
ACCGCCGATTCCTCTCTCCCTCCTGAAGTTCCCTTCGCTGCGTCAGCAGCGAAGTATATGGAATTTCAACACTTAATGAGACGCTATTGCAGCATTTACTAATCACCGCATTCCGTTATAATCAGGAAATTTTATTTCCGTCCAAAAAACTACTTGAATTTTTTCGCAAAAAAAATTCGATCTACGTAAACTAAAAAGTGTCTAGGAGTGAAAAAAATACTACATCATGCAACGACAATTGAATCTTCTGACGATCGCCTTTTTTAGCCTTTTGTTGAGTGCCTGCATCGGCGATGACGTCATTTTTGACCGAGTAGAGGAGCAGGTTAGAATCATGAACACTATTGATACGCTTGGTTTTGGAGAGAGCTACCAATTTGAAGCTACTTTCCTCAATAATGTAGGAATAGAGGAAACTGCCACAGTAGAATGGTCAAGTTCTGCACCAGAGATTGTTTCCATTGACGCAACGGGTTTGGCTACTGCCCTTGCAACGGGCAAAGCTAGTATTTACGCAATCGTCAATCTATCCGCTGGAGTGGTTAGCGATACTATTGATGTCGTCGTGGGAGAAAATACAGTAGTGGCAGAAATAACGCGTACAGGCAAAGTAGAAACGACTACTTTCTATGATTTAGAAGGCACTTTTATCGTAGAAGAAACAGATGATGGTATTCGTATCGCTTTTGAGGAAGACTACGTAGCTTCGGAAGGTTTACCTGGGCTGTACATTTATCTCACTAATAATCCTAGTTCCGTATCAGGCGCACACGAAATCGGTAAAGTCGAAGTATTCAATGGAGAGCATTTCTATGAAGTCGCAGGCGTAGGTATCAATGATTACGACTACATCTACTATTGGTGCAAGCCTTTCGGCGTAGAAGTTGGAGAAGGAAGAATAGAATAGTTTTCAGTTAGTAATTTAAGTACTTCTACCTAATTATTTGGGCAATAACCTTGTGTAAAGTGTTCATTATAAACAGCTTAAACAAATAGGTGCAAGTACTTATCAAATCTGTCCTCTTACTCATCACTACAACATCTTTTAAAATGAAAAAACAGATTCTCTTCTTGATTGCTTCTCTCCTATTTTCAGTAACTGCTTTTGCAGGTGGACCTTGGCCTAAGAAAAAAGGAACGGGTTTTTATAAATTGGCGCAGATTTGGATCATCGCCGATCAGCATTTCACAGACATGGGTGGTCTTGATCCCAATACCACTTTTGCCACTTACAGCACCAATTTTTACGGCGAATATGGCATCACAGATCGTTTGACAGGAGTGGTTTACGCGCCTTTCTTTGTGAGGAGTCTTTTCTACAATACTATTTCTGAAACGACGGGCGACCTTTTGAAAGCAGGAGAAGCGCTAAATGACTTTGGAGATTTGGATATTGGTTTACAATACGGATTGGTCACTGATAAGGCAGTGGTGGCGAGTGTCGGACTCACGCTTGGTTTTCCGACAGGCAATCCAGGTGGTGGCTCGGAAGGCAATCTTCAAACGGGTGACGGAGAGTTCAATCAACTCTTGCGACTGGATGTCGGAACTTCTAGGCGTCTGGGAGATGTGGATACTTGGTATTCGGCTTACGCGGGCTTCAACAATCGAACCAATGATTTTTCGGATGAAATTCGGTATGGTGTAGAAGCAGGAGGTCAGTTTTTAGATCGAAAATTATTGGGCCTCGTTCGAGTATTTGGCATTTCCTCTCTCAAAAATGGAACGCCTAGTGCTTTTTCCAACAGCACCTCGCTCTTTGCCAACAATGCGGAATTTCTAGCCATTTCTCCTGAAATTGGATATAACATTAGTGAAAATGTAGGTATTTCTGCCAATGTTGCCTTTGCCGTTTGGGGAAGAATTATACTAGCTGCGCCCACTTACTCTGTCGGAGTATATATGAATTTGTAAGCAGTTGGAATATTTACAGTTACTTTATTCTAATTATAAAATACTTCGCAAAAGTTATTTCAAGTTTGACTAAAACCTACTTCCTCTATCATCTCAAATTCCTTCAAGATTTCTGCCAATAAATAAGCATCCAACACAAAATACTCCGTAAAATCAGCGATGTGATAACGGTGTTCACGGTATTTCTGCTTAAAGAAGTTTTCAAGAAAAGCAACATTTTTCAACTGATAAAGCACTTCAATAGATAGCTGACGGAAATGCTTTTTCAAGACCCGTTCAATTTCCCGAATGCGGACTGCCAAAGGGCGAGAGCTCAGTCCAATCTTGTAAAATGCCCGATTTTCATCAAGCTCAATTTTTAGAAAATACAAGTGGAAGCCTTTGAAATACGCCAAATCTTGTTCGTAAAGAGCCAATTTATCTGCTACTTCTTTTAAGCGATACCTATTCTTGTGATAATTTTTCAATGCCAACAGTGGATAGTGATAATAGCTAGGATAGAAAGCAGTATTTTCTGCTTGTAGTGCTTCCTGATAGTTGATTTTTCGCTCTCCGTTGGTGTAGGAAAACAGCTTTGGATGCCTGATTGCGCTTAAATCAGGAATTGCTTTAAATTCATCGTAAAGGTATTGTTTAAGCTCTCTCAAGGCTGTTCGAGCCGCTTCAGAACTTTCTTGCAAATCCGTCAGCGAATGCACCATTTTACGAATACTTTCTTGGATTTGATGCTGATGTCTATCAAGTTGCGCTTGTTGCTTGGTCAGCTTTTGGATAATTACAGACATCTCCTTTTGCTTCTTATCCGCGTATTCCGATAAAGTACGGTAAAGAGGTGATTGCTTTTTGATTCCAAAAAAATCATAACTACTAGCACTCCAACAAGATGCACCAACATGCGCAAAATGATGCGCCATTTTTTTGCCTTTTTTTGCCATTAATTGCCCCTCGCAATAAGGACAATAATACGCCCCAATACCGCTTTCTACTTCAGAAATGTGTACAAGGTGCGCCTCTTTTTTGCCATAAGGAAGCAGCATGAGTTGAATTTTGAATTTTGAATGACGAATACTGAATGGCGAATTGAATCTATGTCCTATCAGCAAACTTCAGCATTCCTCGTTCAGCATTCTATATTCATCATTCTTCAACCGCTTTCTACTTCAGAAATGTGTACAAGGTGCGCCTCTTTTTTGCCGTAAGGAAGCAGCATGAGTTGAATTTTGAATGACGAATACTGAATGGCGAATTGAATCTATGTCCTATCAGCAAACTTCATCATTCCTCGTTCAGCATTCCACATTCTTCATTCTTCACGCGTTTTTCTTTTTCCTCAAATCCGTTAAGTAACGATCCAATTCTATTTCATCATACACCAAAACTTCGCGAGGTTTGCTACCTTCATTTGGACCAACAATACCAAGAGCTTCCAATTGATCCATGATGCGCCCCGCACGATTATAGCCTAAACTTAGACGACGCTGAATCATGGAAGTAGAACCGTGCTGGTTGCCGACAATCAGTCGAGCTGCGTCCTCAAATTTTTCATCCAAATCCTTCAAATTGAGGCCGCCACTGCCTTGTATTTCGGCATCATCACCATGAAACTCTGGAAGGAAATGTGGCTCGGGATAGCCTCTTTGTTCGGAGATAAATTTCAGTACTTTTTCGACTTCTGGCGTATCCACAAAAGCACATTGCAGACGAATCATATCACCACCAACGGAGAGCAGCATATCGCCGCGCCCGATCAATTGATCCGCGCCGCTACCGTCCAAAATGGTGCGAGAATCGACTTTAGAAGTCACTTTGAAAGCAATTCGAGCGGGGAAATTGGCTTTGATCACCCCCGTAATAATATTTACGGAAGGGCGCTGCGTAGCAATGACCAAGTGAATGCCCACTGCACGCGCCAATTGCGCCAAACGCCCAATCGGCAATTCCACTTCTTTGCCCGCCGTCATAATCAAGTCCGCAAATTCGTCAATGACCAGCACCATAAAAGGCAAAAAACGATGTCCTTTGGTGGGACTCAATCGGCGTTTGATGAATTTCTCGTTGTACTCTTTGATGTTACGCACAGACGCTTTTTTGAGCAAATTATACCGCTGATCCATTTCGATACAAAGCGAGTTCAGCGTGTGCACTACTTTGTTCGTTTCCGTCGTAATGGGTTCTGGACTGCCAGGCAAGAAAGCCAAGAAATGATGATCGATTTGCGAATAAGGAAATAGCTCTACTTTTTTGGGATCAATCAGCACCAATTTCATTTGTGAAGGGTGCTTGCGATAGAGCAAAGACATCAAAATCACGTTGATACCGACCGATTTTCCTTGTCCCGTTGCACCTGCAATCAACAAATGCGGCATTTTGGATAAATCTGCTACAAAAACCTTGGAGTCGATGGTCTTTCCAAAAGCAATCGGTAATTGCATTTTGGAACGCTTGAAAGCTTCCGATCCCAAAGCTTCTTTCAAAGCCACAGTTGCCTTTTTTCGGTTTGGCACTTCAATCCCAATCACGCCTTCTCCTGGAATCGGCGCAATAATCCGTATACCCAAAGCAGATAAACTCAAGGCAATGTCATCTTCCAAATTTTTGATTTTAGAAATACGAACACCTGGCGCGGGTTTTATTTTGAAAAGCGTTACCGTTGGACCAACGACTGCTTTCACGCTCGTAATTTCAATCTTATAATGCAGCAAAGTCTCAATAATTTGATCCTTCTTTGCTTCCAACTCCTCTCGATCAATCTCCTGTTTTTGGTCGGCATAATCTTCCAAGAGTGCGAGTACTGGACTTTCGTAGCTCGGCAATTCCAGCGTAGGATCATAAGGCTCCAATTGGTCGCTTTCCTGTACTTTTTCGAGGGCATGTGAATTGACGGGAACAGAAGGGCCAGGTAGATCGCTTTCGGGTGTTTTTTCCAAAGCAGGGGCAGGGGCAGGGGCTTCCACTTCTGGCATTTCAATTTCGAGTTCTCCTTCCCCTACTTTCAAAGCTGCTTTTCTTTTCTTTTCCAGCCGATCTTTAAGACTCAAAGCCACTTGTCCTTTTTCATCTATTAATAGCTCGTCGGCTTTGGCTTCTCCCACTGCGGTTTTTTCGTTGGATGCGTTCAATTGGTTGAGCGATTTGCTCTTAGGTCTTAAAGTTTTGCCTTTTTGATTGGCGCGAACTTCGGCGGGTCGGTAGCGTTCGCCTTGCACTTTTCTAACGAAATATTCTTTGGTATCGTTCAGCGCGCTTTCCATCGTCATTTCTTTGAAGTTGGGATTCATATTCCAAATGAGTAAAGCTGCTAGAAAAGCCAAGAAAAGTAAGATCAAACCCGCTGGCCCAATGAAGTCGTAGAGCCAAGAGCTAATCATATTGCCGAATGCGCCGCCCCAAGAAAAAGGAGAATTGGAGAAAATAGCGGCCAAAAAAACAGAGAGAAATACCAGCAGTAAAACGCCGTTTCGGATGACAGGAACAGAATCTCTAAAGGCGCGGTCTTGAATCGTATTCCAACCCACAACACCCAAGAGTCCAACAAAAATGAAAGAAGGCAAACCAAACCCCCAATAAATAAAGAGGTCAGAAATGATCGCACCCAAGCGTCCTAACCAATTTTGCATTTCTAGCCCTGTTTGTGCCAATAAACTCCAATGAGACTGATGCACTAGACTCTGGTCTTCTTCCCAAGTGAAAATGTAAGAAGTGAAAGCAATCAATAGATAGCTAGCTAGCAAAATACTAAATACACCCAGTAATTTCGCCACTCGGTCATCGGTCCAATCAATTGCCGCTTTTTTCTTTTTGCGCTTTCTCGCCATGTGAGCTTCGCTGTTAGTTGTTGGTTATTGCGCGATTAGCGAACCAATAACTTTAAGTTTTTTGTTTATAAAATATAAATCTGTATGCACAAAGCTAAGGATTTTATAGGAGAAGTGAAAAAGAGAAGGAAGACTTTATTGCGGACATTACAGGAAAGCTTCTTTAGCTCAACGAACCATTGAAACTTTCTGCTTTCCCAACTCTAAATCCTTTACCGCCCCCGCTCCTTGAAAGCGGTAACAAATACCCATGATCTTTCGATCTGCTTCTACTTCTAGCGGCAGTTGATAAGCCAACTCTTCCTCTACCCAAAAAGAAATCTGTCCGTTTTCGCTTTTTACTTTCACCTTCACCCAATCTGAGAAGTCCGTACCGAAAGTGGAAAGATTCTGAGTTTTGCCGTCAATTAAAGTATCGAGCACCCAAAGCCGATTTTGAGCAATACAGCCTGGAATGGAAAGCGGGATGATAATTGCTTGCCCTGAACACAATAGTATGATTTCCACGTTTTGGCAAGCACTAACGCCTTCACCGAAAGTATTCTTCAAGCTAGTCTCCATAGTGAAATCATTGACTCGAACATCTCCAAAATCTTCTACTCTGTAGAGCCGAACGTAAGTATTATTTTGTTTGGGATTGATGCCGTTGGCTTCTAGCAGGTCAACTGAAATAGCGATTTGATCTTCTTGTACAATTTCTTCTGGCTCAAAGTAAATGGGTACGGGCGTTTGTTCGATAAGTCCCAACCAATCTTCTGTCGGAATGAATACATCGTGTTGTGCCACGATCTGATCGTTCACGACCAGTTTGGCATTGAAGAAACCAGGGCGGTAGTAAATACTGGTTGATAATTGATCGCTTGCACTGACTTGGGTGCGTTTCCGAGTATCCCAACTTTGCTGAATTTCTACGACAGCATCTTCGGGAGCAGCACTGGCATCGTACTCAAAAATGACGGAATTGGGAATCCCTTTTGCCACTGGACGGCTTTGAAATTTAAAGTCTGCGGGACGGAGCAATTCTTCATCAGCATTAGAAGAAAATATAAAAGCAAAAAGGCTCACCAGCAGCAGGGAAGAAAAAGTAAGAAGTGCCAGCTTCCAACGGGAACGAACCGACCAAGTCGTGATGGGCGATTCTTCTAAAGATGGATTCGCCATTTTGAAAGTATCTCTTTGGTTTTGTTGATAGCTTCGCCAGTTTTCTGCACCTAAAAATTGAGCAAGCGCATCCAAAGTACTTCCATTCGGTGTAGAATTATATTTCACTTTCCCCCACAATCGCTTTAAAGTTGTGCTGCTCAAAACGACAGCTGTTTCCGCTGCTATTTGCTCACTCAATCGCTCAAAATCTTGCGTGTTCCAGTATTCACTGCTGCCCCAATTGAGTTTTTTCTCAATTTCTAGCAAGCAATTACTCAGCATCCTCTTATTTATTTCATTTTTTATATCGCTCATTATCAACTATTTGCAGCTTTGAACGAACATGAACGAGCTTGTGCAGTCCCTGAATAGGATTTCAGCCACTCCATGTTCACCTTTGCATCAACCTCAGACGGTAACTTATCTTTTCACAAAATTATAAACGATGTCGTACCAATTGTTTCTTACACTATTTACAATCTTTTTTATCGGGAATACTTCTTTCAGTCAAGCTGGAGAAGTCATTCCTTTTGATTCAGAGCGTTGGACGGTAGAAAGTGATTCTTTTATCTTGGAAACGCATTTAGGCAAGTCAAGTTTATACTTACCCAAAGGCGGAAAAATTTATCTCAAAGATGCCGAATTTTTAAATGGTATCATCGAATACGAAGTCGCATTTGCAGAAATTCGGACTTTTCTGGGGCTGATGTTTCGGATGCAAGATGTCAATAACTTTGAAGATTTCTACCTTCGTCCGCACCAATCAGGCAATCCCGATGCCAATCAATACACGCCTAACTTCAATGGTTTGGCGGGCTGGCAACTCTATCACGGCAAAGGTTTTGCACAGGCGATCGAATATCCTTTCAACGAATGGATTCCGATTAAATGCGTCGTCTCTGGTCAAAGTGCAGAAATCTATATCGGTGAGGTCAAAACACCAACCCTCTTCATTCCGCAGCTAAAACGCTCTCAAGAAATGGGCATGCTAGGAATACGGGGAGGAACTGGGCATTTTGCCAATTTCAGATATACCAAACTGGAGCAAGTACAATTGGTCAATGAAGCAATACAAGAAGCAGCGATACCTGTTGGAACAATTGCCTCTTGGGAAGTCTCCAATACTTTTTCAGAAAATGATTTGAAAGACATCACTACTTTGACGGAGCAGCAAAAGAAACCTCTAAACTGGCAGACACTTCAGGCAGAATCTACAGGCTTGGCTAATTTGGCAAGCATCTCTAAGCTAGAGAAAGAAAGGAATACAGTTTTTGCTAAGCGGACTATTGAAGCAGAAAAAGCACAAATCAAACCTTTAGCTATCGGGTATAGCGATCGAGTAAAAGTCTATTGCAACGACCAGCTTTTGTATGGCGGCAACAACGGATTTCGCAGCAGAGACTATCGCTACCTCGGCACAATTGGTTACTTCGATGAAGTGTTTCTTCCGCTCCGACAAGGAAAAAATGAAATCTGGATTGCCGTTTCTGAAAGTTTTGGAGGTTGGGGATTGCAGGCAAAGTTTGAGGACATAAAAGGGATAAGCATTAAATAATCAAGGAGTTGTGAAGGTTACACCCAAGCCGATTATCAGCTGAATCCAAAAACGAGCTTGAAGGCAGGTTTGCGCTACGAATACACCGACACGGAACTCAATTCTTCTTCGGACGGATTGGTGGTAGATCGTGCTTTCGGCGCACTTTTTCCGAGTGCTTTTTTGCAGCATCAAATCAACGATAACAATCAGTTCAATTTATCGTGTAGCCGTCGCATCAATCGTCCTTCTTTCAGTGATATGGCTTCCTTTGTCATTTTCCTTGATCCAAGAACAGTTATGGGAGGTAATGCTGCCCTACAACCTGCCATTGCGGATGCTTTCCAAGTGGACTATCGCTACAAAGCCATCAATTTTTCCATGCAATATACTACCGAAGATAGTACTATTGTGCGAGCTCAGAATCGCTTTGATGGCAATGTAGGTATCCAGACTATCATTCCTGATAATTTAAAAGATCAGCAAACTTTTACGGCTTCGGTTGCTTTTCCCGTCCCTGTAACCGACTGGTGGAAAATGCGCTTTTTTGCGCAATACACCTACCAAGAAGCTACTTCGGAAGACAAAGGCGCGTTTTATACTTTTAATCAAAATAGCTTTGAAGTCACTGGTAGTCAATCTTTCGAGCTACCAAATGATTTTTCTGCGGAACTTTCGGGTAAATATGGAACTGCTATTATAAACGGAAATCAACGATTTAAACCGGTAGGATTTATGAACTTTGGTATTCAAAAACGATTAAAAAACAATGCGCGCTTGAGCTTTAATATTGGTGATGTATTCAATTCACTAGAGTTTATCACCACTACTGATCTACCGCAACAGAACTTCTTCGTCGAGCGTCTTTTTGATTTCAGTCAACGAACTTTTAATGTGAGCTATTCAGCGAGTTTTGGCAATCAAAAGGTAAAGGGCAGTCGCAAAAGAGGGCAAGTGGAGGAGTTGAGGCAGGTGAATTGATGAGCGTACAATAAGGTTTTTCCGTATCAGCAAGAAAATTTGGAACTCGAAAGATTATTGAATACCTTAGCAAGCTGTGTAAGCCATCTTAGGTAAATAAGTCAAATGAATATCCGAACCGCTACTACCAGAGACCTCCGCTCGCTCGCCCTTCTGTTTGATGCCTATCGCGTATTTTATAGAAAAGAAACGGATGTGGAAGCGGCAGAAATCTTCGTAGCCGCGCGCCTGCAAGCAAAGGATTCTAAAATCTATGTCGCGGAAAATGCAGAAGGTGATTTGGTCGCTTTTGTACAATTGTACCCGCTGTTTTCTTCTACTCTTATGCAGCGGCTTTGGCTGCTCAATGATCTCTACGTCGCTCCTGATTTTCGTGGGGCAGGCATTGCAGCACAACTTATCGAACGCGCCAAACAACTGGTGCGCGAAACGGCGGCTTGTGGCATGTATTTAGAGACCGAAAAATCGAACGAGATCGGTAATTATTTGTATCCCAAAACGGGTTTTAAGCTCAATAAAAATGCCAACTTTTATGAATGGGATATGGATTAATAATTTTTGCAACCTAGATTTACTAAATTCTAAAAATCTAGCAAATCACCTCTTTTGATTTGCTAAATCTCAAAGATTTAGTAACTGATGTTACGCACTCGTATGTTTTGGTACGAGAAATCTATTAGCTTGTCAAAGCTACCATGTTTTGAATTAGAGTGGCTGTCGAACCCGACGATTTGTAAACAAGTGGCACTTTGTGTCGTTTGCAATTTGGTGTTTTGCGCAACATGAGTTAGTAAACCTACACGACCAACTCTAATGTAAAATCCTTGTTGGCTAAAAAAGCATTCATCTATGACAAAAAATACATGGCTCCAATTTTGGAATGAAAGATATACCAAACCTGAATATGCTTACGGCACTGCTCCCAATGTATTTTTGAAAGAACAATTGGAACAATTGGAAAAGAAAGGTACAATTCTTTTCGGAGCGGAGGGCGAAGGTCGAAATGCGGTTTACGCCGCTCAAATGGGTTGGACGGTTTCTGCCTTTGACATCAGCGAAGCAGGACGAGAAAAAGCCTTGCAATTGGCAAAAAAGAAGGAAGTCCAAATCGACTATCAAGTAGGTGAACTGCCTGATTTGCAATTTGAAGCCGCACCATTTGATGCCATTGCCTTAATTTATGCGCATTTTCCGCCTGCCTTACAATCAAGCTATCATCGCTTGCTCGATACACATTTACGGATTGGTGGATATATTATTTTTGAAGCATTTGGCAAAAATCATTTGCCCTACCGAATGCAAAATCCCAAAGTCGGCGGGCCTGCTGATTTGGCGATGCTGTTTTCTGTGGAAAAACTCAAATCGGATTTCAAAAATTATAACATCCACCTTTTGAGAGAAGAAGTCATAGTATTGGATGAAGGCAGCAAACACATTGGAAAAGGCTCGGTAGTGCGATTTGTTGGGCAAAAAATGGAAAAGACGAATTGATGAAAATAAGGATTGAAGATTTTAAAATCACGACAGAGTACAAGGTACATTGGGGCGATATGGATGCTGCTAAGCACGTCAATAATTTACAATACCTCCGCTGGGCAGAATCGGGGCGGCTGCTCTATTTTCAAGCTATGAAAATGGATACTTCCTTTGGGGCAACTGGTCCGATTTTAGGCTGGCAAGATTGTAAATACATCTTCCCAATGACTTATCCTGATACCGCCATTGTGGGTGTACGAGCGTTGGAAGTACAGTCAGATCGAATTATATTGGAAGCAGGGATTTTCTCCAAAACACACCAACGCATAGCAGCGATTTCTAAACAGAGCATTATACCTTATGACTACACAAAGCAGAAAAAAGTAGCTTTGCCAGCATCGTGGAGATTGGGAATTGAGGAGATTGAGGACACATGAAGAAGATACCTAAATATGAGTACTGCATACATTAACCATCAATCTATAAGCAAAAAATAAAGCACGACTTCATGGAAGAACAACGGATCATCATTGAAATCATCAAAATCATTCCAAGCGTTTTACTCTATCTCATCATCGGGATCTTGCTAATTAAACTATATCGACCCTTCAAAGATCAATTGCTGCCCAAACTCGCCAATTTCAAAGCCTTTGGCATCGAAGTGGGCTTCATTAAGCAAGAACTCAAAGCGGCCACCAAAGGTTACGGCATCACCTTCAATGATGAAAAAGGCAAAGCATTGCTGAAACGCCTACAAAACTACGACCGACGACGCATGATACAAGTGCTGTGGATAGATGATAATTTAAACGCGGCAAGAAGCGAACGAAGAATTTTGAATGATTTAGGCATTTCTTGCCTCCAAGTGACCAGTTCAGCGGAAGCAAAAGCAGAGCTACAGAGACAAGCTTACGACATAGTAATATCGGATATTTATCGAAAAGACAATCCCTCGGAAGGCGTCGAGTTTCTCGCACAACTCGCCCAAGAAGAGATTGATATTCCACCTTTCTTATTCAACATCGCCAATTTGCAACCCGAAAAGGGAACACCACCCTACGCTTTTGGCATTACCAACCAACCCGTTGAGCTTTTTCACTTGATTTTGGATGTGCTAGATCGAAAATTGCCGTGAAACAATTGGCTTCCCTTCTCAGCATTTCACAATAGGAGGCAACTTCAAAATTGCCCCAATCTTCTGCGTAATGAATGGTATAATATTTCTTGCCATCGTGTACTATTAATTGCCACTACTCCTTCTCGGAAAGGGAATAAACTGAGTTCGTGTTCAGAGTTAGAGCATGTTTGGAGCATTATTTTCCTGTAAACCAATATTTTACGAACTTGACTTTGAAAATAATCGCTCGTTTATCTCGATAAAGTCGCTATTATTTTCTTCGTCAAACCGTGTCCGCCTTAGGCGTGAACCGCAAACTACTGATTTACAGTTCAATCCTGCTCCAAACATGCTCTTAGGAATAGGATTTAAAGGATGTTTTTCAAAATCAGTTTCAGCAAAACGTGAATTACTACAAAGATACACAAGAATTGAAGGCGGGAGAATGTAACCCATTCGCAAAAGCCTCGTTAGAATCTAAAAGCTAACATAATACCATGAAAAATATTATTCTATCCTTCCTCTTCCTTATTCCTACATTATCGTTTGCGAATAATCATCCAGAGTATGCGGTTTTTCTAATAGATAGCAGCATGACTGCTAATGCTAATGCCGTCATTCGTTCCTACGCTTCCACTTTTGAAGTACAATCCCCTGGAGAGGCGACGCATCGGGTAAAAATGGTGGTGACGCGCTTGAATGAAAACGCCAACTACGAAACTGTAGATGTTTACTACAATATGTATTCCAAAGTCAACTACTTGAAAGTCAATATCTACGATGCTTTTGGTAATCTAGTACGTAAATTCAAGAAAAACGAAATCATGGATATTTCGGCAGTATCGGGCGGGACGATGTATGCCGATGGCCGCTTGAAATATTTGGATTTGGAGTATGGAAAATATCCTTACACTATAGAGTATGAATACGAGTGGGAAACCACAAGCATTTTTCAATATCCGCGCTGGAGTGTTCAGCGATTTAGGACTTCAGTGGAATCTTCTCAATACGAATTGATTCTTCCAGAAAATATTCAAGTACAATCTCGGTTGCACCATTTAGAAATGGCGGAATGGGTGGAAAAAGATTCTGAATTGGGACATCATCAGATTTGGACAGCTAAAAAAATTGCTGCCAAAAAATACGAATCTGGCACGCCCGAAGCCTATAAGCAACTAGCATCTGCTTTTTTCATTCCGAATCAATTTGTACTCGCCAATTATCAGGGTGATATGTCTTCTTGGAAAAGCTTTGGTGCCTTCATTCACCAAATCAACGAAGGACGCGATGTTTTATCCGCAGCTATGAGTGAGCAAGTGAAAGTGCTCACTGAAAACTTAGAAACGGAGGAAGAAAAAATAGCCGCACTTTACCGCTATATGCAAGAAAATATGCGCTACGTAAGTGTACAATTGGGTATCGGTGGCTGGCAAACTTTTGATGCGCAGTACGTCGAAAACAATAAATTTGGCGATTGCAAAGCCTTATCCAATTTCATGAAATCCATGCTCAAAGCCGCCGATATTCCAGCTTACACCACTTTGGTCTATGCGGGCGACCGTATTGCTTACGAAGTCAGCGAAGATTTCTCCTTTCCTTATTTCAATCACGCTATTTTGCACGTACCTTCCACCAACACTTGGCTAGAGTGTACCAGCAGTATTGCGCCCCCCAATTATTTGGGTACTTTCACTGCTAACCGAAATGTGCTCCTTGTGACGGAAGAAGGTGGAAAATTTGCTAGAACGCCGACGATTGCTAAAGACTTGAATTGGACGAAGAACAAAACGCAGATCGTCCTAGATGCAAAGGGCAGCGCGTCCATTCAGCACCAATCGCTGCTCAGTGGTATCCACCAAGAATGGTATCGCTACGCGAAGCACCAACTTGCGCAAGAAGAACTGGAAGAAAAACTGCTTCAATACAGTGACTTACCGATGAGCGATTTGCAAGAACTGCATCTTCAGATATACAAAGATCGCCCAGAAGCCCAATTGCAATACGAACTCGAAGTGGCGCGCTATGCTTCCAAAGGCGGCAAACGCTTGTTCATTCCCATCAATCAGATGAATGTATTCAGCGACCTACCCAACACCAAAAAGAACCGCCAGCAAGACTACGAAGTCCGATATGGCTACGTCGAGCAAGACACCATCTTGCTACAACTACCCAAAAATGCCAGGGTAGAAAGTATGCCCAAAAACGTGGATTTGTCTTCCGAATATGGCAGCTTTCAAATAGACTATCAAATGAAAGGACAACAACTTGTTTGCGTCAGGCGGTTGGAGATGAATGCTGTGATCGTGCCAGCCGATGCCTTTGAGGATTATCGCAGCTTTCTGAAAAGAATCGTGAATAAAGATAAGGCCAAATTGGTGGTGGTGGTAAATCAGGCTTGAGATTTATTGATATTGTAGTTGGTGTTTGTGAATACTTTGTGTGAGTAGGAAATTGAAAAATTCATTGGACAGTTGAGACTTTGAGTAAAGTGTTTTATTTTGATATCGAAAAAATTTGAAATATATAATTTTTTATGATTTGTATTGCGTAATATTCTATTGAACTATTGAACGATAATTTTTCGTAATGTATAAAATATAGATTACGAGTATCTTGTCCATACGTGACTTAGTTTCAGATTTTCTAAAGGGAACAGAGAGAATTTTTTCCAAAAATTCTACACGGAAGATTCTTAAAGCTTGAATTCTAGTTTTTTCTCAGACTGCCGCAGTAGCTAATTTGAGAAAAGCAAAACCAAAAAATCACAAGAACCGAAACTCTTGTGATTTCAACTTTACTTGTATCTGCAAATACTGAAGCCGATTAACGAAAATTTTCCTCAAGATGCTTTTGAAGTCTCTTAAAGTCGCTCTCAATATTCGGATTTTTCATGACATCAAAGCAAGCAAATGTAGGTATAGGTTTCATGCCGAAAAACTTAAAATTCATATGCTGTGGAAAGAATAAGTCATCAACAGATTTGCCCGCAAAAAGAAATTCATTACCATTATTAAAAGCTTCTTCGGGTGCATTGAAGGTCAATGAAAGCATATATTGTGTGTCCTGCATCAATCCGCCACCGCCATAATTCTTTTTCGGTGATGCTTCTGTTCTGCCATCATTTTGGCTCATTTTACCGAACATACCTGCGGTGTACACTTCGTCCATGTATTTCTTGAAACTCCAGGGCAAGCCCATCCAGTTGGTAGGAGATTGTAAAATGACCACATCTGCCCAGGTGTGCTTATCGACCTCTTCATTCACATCCCAATCATCTTTCATAGTCGTGGTTTTTATTTCATAACCGACACTTTTAAGATGTTCTCCAATCCTTTTGGCGATTTCTTGATTCAATTCGCCTTTAGCAAAAGGATATTCCTGATGCGCATTTATTATTAGTGCTTGCTTCATCGATAGTCATTTTAAAATCCAAACATGCCGTTGTTGTTAGCCAATCCCTCGGTAGGTATTGGTTGAATGACATCCCAATGTTCCACGACTTTGTCGTTTTCAATTCGGAATAAATCATAGAACACATTATTGGTATTATTCCATTGTCCCTCACTTACCGTCAAAACAAAATTCCCTTCACCCAAAACTTTATGTATTTTGGTATATTGAAACATATTGTTTTGAGAAGTGAGATATTCAACTGCCTCTACAATTCCCTGTAAGCCGTCTTTGATACCTGGGTTATGTTGATGATACGTCTCAGCACTGATGTAGTCTGTAATTTTATTTGGATTTTTACCCATTAATACATCTTCTACTAAGGCTTTGGCAAGTGCTTTATTGACGTCCGTTTTGTCTTTATCCTGTACCTCCGTTGGGCCATCAGTCTGCGTTCTTCCATTGGCTGTTTCTTTTACTAAGGTGGTCATGGCATCCCAATGTTCGGCTACCTTGCCATTTTCATCTATTCGAATGATATCAAATGAAACCATTTCATCCGCTCCAAATGGCTTGGCATTGCGCCAAATATTATGCATAAAGACATAATTGCCATCTTGTAATATCCGAATATTTTCAGCGGTCGTTTCGTTTTCTTGAAGGACAGGCAGCATCTGAATGAATGGCTCTAGACCTGTTGGTAAAAAGGGGTTGTGTTGAATGTAGTCGGCATTTGCCAGCTTTCTCATGGTTTCTGGGTCATCTCTAAGAACGGCACCTAAAAAGGTACCAACGATTTCTTTGTTGCCCATTGTTGCAGCATTTATTGAATTAACCTCGCTTATTGTCTTAGATTGGCTCATACCACAGGAAACGAGAATACCTGAAAGTAAGAGTACACTTAGCATCTTTCTCATTGATTTTGCGTTTAGAAGAAAAATTTTTACTTTTATTCCGCAAGCAAAGTTACAAAATAACTTTCAGAATGCAAGTATTTTTCAAAAAAACTTTTTATTTGCAAGTAATAAATTTTAAAATAATCTATGAATCAAGCATTTAGATGTAATTGCCCCTTCACTTCTGCCCTTGACATTTTGGGCGACAAGTGGATATTGGTTATTGTGAAGCAGATGCTTATCGAAGGCAAAGAGACCTTCAAGGACTTTACGGAAAGTGAGGAATCTATCGCAACCAATATTCTTTCGTCTAAACTCAAACTTTTGGAAGAAGTAGGAATTATCATTAAAACAAAACGACCTAACAATAAAAAGACCAACCTTTATCTTTTGACTGATAAAGGCTTGGCTTTGACACCTATACTTGTGGAACTTGCAACCTGGAGTGATGGCCACCTTAGAGACATCCATCCGACTATTATGGATGGAGAGTCGATGGAGTTACTGCGAAAGGACAAAGTGGCTTTTGCCAAAGTCATAGAGGAAAAATACAGGGAAAAACTGGCTACAACATTGTATGTGCGATAATTGCTCGTACCTCGCAATTACGCATATACCAACCATCAGACTGTGAAAAAACCTAAGCCTTTCAAAGGTAGGTATCTGAAAAAAATCTTATATAGAAGATTCTCAGCACTTAGATTTTTCACAGACTGGCGTTGTAAGCAGTAAAAAATCAAGAACTCTTGGAACAATTTAGAAGCTTCGTCGAAAAATATCAGAAAATCCCAGATAATGATTGGGATAAGATCTCCAACTGTTTCCGAAAGAGAGAAATACCAAAAAACGATTTTATACTTAAAGAAGGAAAAGTATGCAGACACCTGTACTTTTTAGAAAAAGGATTACTTAGATATTTTATAGATAAAGACGGAATAGAAATTACGAAATTTTTTACAATAGCTCCTTATTGTTTTACCTCTCAAGTAAGCTTTAACAATAATACACCTTCAAAGGAAAATATTCAAGCCATTGAAACTTCCGTACTCTTTGAGACAACTTTCGAGGAAAACCAAAGTCTTTTGAATTTAAAGTCATGGAATCTATTTGCAAGAAAAATTACGCAAGAGGTGCAGTTTTTTACTGAGGAAATATTAGAAGAACTTCAATCTGAGACAGCAGAAAGCAGGTATATTAACATGGTAAATAATCATGGTAATTTAGTACAACGACTACCACTTAAAATTTTGGCTTCTTACTTGGGTATTGCCCCACAATCCCTTAGTAGGATAAGAAGAAAGTATGCCAAAAGTTAACCTATGTGAATTGATTTGAGCTTCTTGATGAAGAACTTTGTACTTCACTAAACTTGAATCATATGTCTAAAAATCAATCCAGTTATCATTTCCACCATACAATCGGAATAAATTGTGAGCAAGCCGAGGCTTGGCAATTATTGACAAATGTGTCAGATTGGCACAAATGGGATACAGAGATAAAGAAAGCAGCTATTTTTGGAGAATTTGGACTTGGCGTTAGGGGAGAATTAATTCCAAAAACAGGTCCAAAATTGAGCTTCGAAATTTCTGAGTATTCAGAAGGTAATTTTTATGCCTTTAAAACTAAAATGCCCGTTGGTTATCTACTCATCAAAAGAGAACTTTACAAAAAAGGTAAGATTACCTACTTCAAGGATGATATCCAATTTACAGGATTACTAAAACGCCTTTTCGGTATCATGTTGGGTAGAGATTTTAAAACCGTTCTTCCTGAGGTAATGCAAAATTTTAAGCATATTTTAGAAAACGAGCATTCAAAATGATAGGATTGAGGATTATTTATATATTGAATATTATCGTGGCTGGGCAGATTGCAATGTCGGCAATCTCAAATCCTAGTAATGCTGCGATGACTACATTTGGTAAAGCGTACGAACCAACAGAGGTTATGAAATTAGTCGGCTGCCTATGGTTAGGGATTGCGATATTATCAATACTTGGCTTATTCAAACCAGTTGTCTTTTCACCTGTACTTTTAATTCAGTTGATCTACAAGGGAACTTGGCTCGCTGTAGTTGCTATACCTGCAATAAGAAATGATTTGCCTTATCCAAAAGCTATGACACTTTTTTTTGTTGCTTGGGTAATTGTTTTACCATTCTTAATACCTTGGAAATCATGGTTAGAATAAGAAAGCCAACGAGTTTCTAAAACGCGTTCTGCTGGATAAGCTATGAGAACTACCGAGTTGCTAGCGTCAATCAACTTGGGAATTGTCTATACTTCAATCTTAGCAATCCTGAAATTTCTAACCTTGGACAAATAACCAAATTTTCTGATTGTAACGGAATGCGGTGGTTAGTAAATGCTGCAATAGCGTTTCATAAGTGTTGAAATTCCATATACTTTAGGAGGGAGAGATGAATCGGCGGTTTTACTGCCGATTCATCTCTCCCTCCAAAAGGATTTTCGCGCCGAAGGCGCGGGAAACCCCTCAACTCAGGCGTGAGGCGTGAGGATGACACCCAACGATTTGTAAACAAGTGACACTTTGTGTCATTTGCAATTTGGTGTTTTGCGTAACATCAGTTATTAATCAAACTACTCTACAAAACCCTTATTTTCCAATATTTTCACTTCTAATATACTCGCTTTGTCCAATTCTACTTTCGCCTTTACATCACCTGTGTAAGTATTGCCTTGAAAAAGAAAAGATGCACAATCACGGACTTCGATATGCGGCTTTTCTGGAAACAAGGGTGGATAATCTTTGCTCTGAATAATTAGATTTTTACTAAACTCTAGGTGCTTCACAGAAGTTGCGAATAAGATGCCACTATCAAAAGTCAAAAAAGTATTATCTGTGATTTGAATACGTTGATTGTAATAGCCCCAATTATTTGTACTACTGTCCTTTTTGACTTGTGGGAAAATAACGATAGCAGGATAAGCCGTTCCAACTCGACAAACATTTTTAAAGGTATTCTTCCGTATAATGACTTCTTTTACACGTCCCGATTCATTGAAAAAATTCATTTCTCCCCAATTGCGAATGCCCGACATGGCAGCCGCGATATAATTGTTTTCTACCAAAAGCCGTCCATAAGTTTTGAGTAAAATACCTCTTGCCCAATTCTTTTCAATCCTACAATTTTTCATCACCAAATCTGCTGACCAAGTCAAATTATCTAAGCCCTCACCCTCCTTGATGTTGGGTAGTGCTTGCTCACTTTCTATTTCAAAAAACTGATCGTTGATCTTTTTGTAGCTTTTTACAACCAGTGGCTGCGCATCTGGGAAAGGCAGCAAGGTCTTCGGATGAATGTGCTGTATAGTATCTCCTTGGGTAGCAAAAACGAAGCCTTCTTGCTGTACGTGCACAATTTCTGCCAGTAGCTTACGCTCATTTATTTTGCTATGAATGGTCGCATAATTTCCGTGAATATTCAAGCCATCATCAAGACAAGATTGGAAGAGGCAATCTTCCAATTTTACCAAGCCTTTGCAGTTGACGAAATGCGTTGCATCGGCGGTTGTAGAAACAATTCGGTCGCTATCAGGACTTGCCATCACTTTTATTCCCTGCAAGGCAATGTTTTCACTTTTCTCTCCAATGATGCCCATACCCGCTGCGCTGTAAATGGAAACTTGGTGCAATTGAATATTTTGGGCGTCTTGCAAGTGAATGGCAGGAGCAGTTCGATTGATGTTGGGTTGATTGCGCCATTTTGCGATGAAATGCCAACCTACTTCTGGAAGCGTATCTATTCGATTGGTGACTTTGATGCGATGTTCGTCTAGTCGTTCTAGCTGATAGTGTGGACTTTTATAAGGATTCCAGTGGCGGTTTCGTTTGGGCAATAAATTATAAACGGGTGCTCTGCTCACTGGATCGAACCAAAAATTAGAACCAATAAAATATTCTGCCTCTGCTCGTTTCACTACTAAGTCATCATTGATAATATCGAATTCTTCTTCTTCTTCTATTTTCAGAATGTATGTCTGCTTTTTCTTATCTACCGCTTCAACGATAGCTTGCAGATAAAAAGGTTTTGCCCAATCGAAAGATAGATCCTGAATTTTAATATCAGAGGATTCATGAATAAGCATTCCTATCATCAGTCCGTGCAGGATAATGTTGGCTTGATTGCCTATTATCGTCAATCCGTGTTGGTCAATTAGTGGAAAGGCTACGCGTTTTTGACCATTGGTATTGTTAGTAATGCGGCAATATTTCTCAAAAGCTTGGTCAGGATAAAAGTCGTGCGTGCCCGCTGGAATCATCAAGACCGCTTGCTCGTATTCGCGACATTTCTCTAATGCTTTGTAAGTACTTAAGCTGAAATCTTTATACTTTTCGATGTAGTCCTTTAGCCAGAGGGTATCTTGAGCGGAAGATACAATAAAGAAAAAAAGGTAGATAGTGCTGAGTGTAATTCGAGCGAATTGCATAGATTCTTTTTTTGATAAGTAACTATTACACTGTAAACTAAGTTTCTTCCAATTTTTGAGAAGCGAGAAATTCCTTAGAATTTCGAGCTTCAAAAAACCCCTCTACCGTCGTCGAAGACGGCAGCAGATGGGGTTTTTTGAAGCTCGAAATTAACACAAACTTAGTTTGCAGTGTACTATAATCGACTTTAGCCTTTTGCTACTAGCTGTTGGCTTGTATCGTAAGTGCTTACCAGTCAGCACGATAAATTTATTTATATAGG
>JBCCRX010000067.1:0-20730 GCA_039201015.1 Bacteroidota bacterium
CTCGCTTGATATTATGGTTCTGAATGATTTCATTTGGCCAGCATTATTTATGGAAGCTCACGTTTATCTTCAAATCATATGGGCGTCACGCCTTAGGCGGACAAGTCGAGCCCATATGATTTGACCAAGGTTTTTTAAAGGTAGAAGCGGCGAAATTCGCCGCTTCTACCTTTAAAAACCTTGATTCGTTTGGAAGGACTCGACCTGTCCGCCTCAGGCTGACGTCCTTCTAAACGAAAACAAACGAAATTTAATAGTTGGCGATATCTTTCTAAAGATACTCAACCAAATGAAATCATTTAGAGCCAAACTATTCAACAAATAAACAAAAAGAAAATGCACTTTTTTGTTGATCGCTATATCAAATGACGGTTACACCCTATCACAATGCTCTTTTAGTGCTTGCTCGAAACTACAAAAGTCGCCCGATTCTAAATTCTCTTATCGCTCGCTCTCTTCTTGTAATAGCTCATCTTTAAATTTTTGCGTAATTTCGTTCATTCTAGTGAGTAGTGAAGACATTTCCTATTCTTTTGGTTAGTCGTATAATACTCAAAAATAGGCTTTTTTCTTTTACTAGACTTTTTTGTAATTATTGGATTGCGCCCGTCCTGTAGTAGCTTCTTACAATATTACTCTGTCAAATAAATAGACTTCTTGAATATTTGTGGGGGCAATAGATCTTGAAAATACCCGTCATTCTGTATCCAATAATATGCTTTACAACCTTATAAGAGTAGCCTTCACGCCTAAGGAGGACACGGTCTGCCCAAAAAATAAATTGTTAGCTTATAAAGATATGCCTGTCTGCCCCAAGCGAATGAGCAATTTATTTCAGCGTCAGGTTTATAAGGTGTTGGTTATCAATTCCATAGAATACAAACAAGCTCTGAATAGCAATTTGTTATTTAGGATTTAGAAATGTCATTTTTTGCTCTAAACTACAAGAATAATTCCCAAATTCGAGTTCAAAAATAACCTTTCTCGCTCCCCGATTGCTAAAATCTTCCGCTTGAGAAATTGCTGGCTCTAAGTTGAATTTGTCTTCTTTGTACGCCAGAGTTAGAATGGCGAATGCCTGACTAGCACTCAAACCAAGCCAACTCGAACCACTTTAAATTATACTGAACAAAATCAAAACACACCAAACTTTTTTATTTATGAAATTTATAATTTTAGTTGCTGCCACAATATTTCTTTTTGCTTGCCAAAGCTCCACAAGCTCGAATCCTACTAGTGGCGAAAAAATAGACTTAAGCCTATATGAAGCAACAACAGTAAATAGCGGAGATTTACAGCAAGTACTGCGCAAGAATACGGCAGGAGTGATCTTGGAAGAAGGATTTGTGAAAAATGGCGTCAAAACGGGGACTTGGGTTACTTACCACGAACAAGAAGAAGGAATTATTAAAACTTTGGCATCTTATATTGATGGTGTCCCGAACGGCATCTTTGTGGAAATGGATCGCTTTGGTCGCTTACTTTCTAAAACCAAATATAAAAACGGCGTCTATCATGGCGAAGGGGCGAAATACAGCTTTTCACGCACTGTCGAATCGTATAATTACAAGGAAGGACAGCTTGATGGATTGTATCGGCGTTGGTATGACAATACAGGCGAATTGCAAATGGAAGCCCATTACAAAAATGGCGAATTGCATGGTAAAATGACACAGTATGATAAAGAAGGCAAAGTGACTATTGAGTATGTGTATGAAAATGGAAAGAAGGTGGAGGGAGAAGATTGAGAGAGATAGAAAGCATTGCGTTTTGAGGGTCTTGCTCCTTGGCAGTAAGTACTCAGACAGCATTTTTCCTACTTATACTTTTATAAAAATTTGATTATGAGTATTTTGTATCTGACTTCTATTCTCTTACTTAAGACCAAGTCTTGCGTTGCGATAAGCTGATGTATCAGTTTATTGCCTGCGCTTCAAAATTACCGTCTTCTGCTTTTCAAATAAATCTTGTTGTAGGAAGAGTGTATCAAACTCAAAAGAAAGGTATTTCATGTCTTTTAGATAGCGTTCTTGGGTCAGTAAGGGAGCCTTGGGATTGTCTTGTAGATATTTTTTTAAGGCTGGGCGAGAACGCGTGTTTTTTAGCGTGCGCTCCAAATTGAACAGATAAGCAGGATTGAAGAGTCTGTAGGTAATAATATTTTGTTCCTTTTCAATCAAATGAAGCGATTGCAGGACTGGATTTTGTTGAAATACCTTTGGTAAGGCGATAGAAAATAGTAGTACTGCCGTTATTATATTTCCAAACAAAATGCTTCGAATACTTTGCTTGGCGAGCTGTTTGAAATGAAAAACCAAACTGATAGTTGCTCCAATCAACATTGGCAGAAACAGGAAAGCAAGGTATTCAAAATCTGCTAGCAATTCGTAGGTGGCTATTCCAAAATAAATACCTGCTACCAATGCAGTTGCAAGGAAAAAATGAAAAAGTAGAGACACCAAATGGGTGCGTTGAATATCACTCAAATAATAAGCCAAAAGTACCGCTAAGAAAGGATAGGCAGGGACCGTATAATTGGGTAATTTGGTCGTGGAAATAGCAAAAAAGCCAATGATAACTGCCGCTGCAATACTTACTAATAATAAAAAGCGTGTACTGCTATTTTTTCCTTCTCCTCTTTTTCCAAAGTCGTGATAATGCGCTTTGTACAATTTATTCAGTGCTTGTGGTAAAAACAAAATGAAAGGCAACATACCCATGAAAACGTAGAGAAAAGTCATCCAAAATCCCCCACCATGACTTTCCATGGCATCCGTGAAACGGCTGAAATTGTGAGTAAAGAAAAAGCCTTTTAACCATTCTCCATTGGTCGCTTTTCCGACTGCTATGTACCAAGGCAGCGTAAGTCCACAGAACCAAATCGCTCCCAGCGGAATTTGTAGCTTGACCAGCCTTCTCCAGTTCAGTTGCCTAGAAAAAATCAAATACAGCAACATAATCAAACCGACCAAGCCCAAAGCAATTGGTCCTTTCGCCAAAGTCCCCAAAGCCGTAGTTGTGTAAGCGAGCAACAGTTGCCAATTGTTTTCTCTTTCCAATCCGCTGTGAAAAGCAAAAACGGCTATCGTGATACAAGTAATCAAATAGGGATCAGGAACAGCTAAGTGAAATTGAAATAAAAAATGCAAGGAAGCCAGTAGCACAAAAACCGCCCAAACAGCGACTGATTTTCCGAATATCTGTTTGCTGTAATAGTACACAGCGAACAACGTCAATAGCCCCATGACAGCAGAAAAAAAGCGCGCGCTGAAGGCAGAAACCTCAAAAATACTATACGCCAACATCATGGCAAAATAATGCAAAGGTGGTTTATCCATCCTCAGTACTTCATTAAAAGTAGGCACGATCCAGTCTTGTCGCATCCACATTTCCCTAGCACATTCGGCATTTTTGGCTTCATCCAAAATATAAAGTGGCATGTCTCCTATCCCTAAAAATAAAAGAACTACAGCTATCAATCCACAGAACAATAAGACGCTATTTTGTATTGCACTTTCGATCATAAAATATATTGAAGCCAAGCCCGCAGGTGACTCGAAGTTGCCTTCTGAAGATAAGTGAAGCTAAGTCGGAAGGTGACTCGAAGTCGCCTTCTGATTGACTTGCGTTGAGCATCAAATTTACTATGTTTTAAACCAAGATAACAATAAGTAAGCCATTTTCTTTGAGCGTGATCGTCTGTTTTATCAGGATAGAGATCATTGGCAATTTCGGGCCAAAGCACCCCTAGTGACTGTCGGTCGATATAATTGATAATAGTCGCTGCTGCCACTAGTGCAATAACATACCATCATAATCCTTTGATCTTCATGTAGATTGTTTGTGTTAGGTTGTAACTTCGAGTTACGATATAACTCAGGCGTGGCTTATTTTCTAATAGCTCACATACTCGTTAAGGTCGAGTTTAGCAAAATAGGTTATTTGACCGTGAGCTATCTGAAGGGTATGCGCAAAATCGACACTCGAAAAATCTGTTTGTCGGTATTTCGCTCGATAAAGCCCTTTCACCACAATCTTTCCGTCTTCCTTTACATCGAATTGTAAATCATGTAAAGTCCAAGAGTGCCAACCTTGCCGAAAACGATCAAAAACACTAGACAGGATAAAATCTTTTCCAATGTGAGGATCTCTTCCTACATACGGGAAATTGGCTTGTCCATTCCAATTGACTTCTTCTGCTAGCAAGTTGCGAATGGAAAGTACGTCTCCTTTGGAAAAGGCAGCATACAATTGCTTTACTGTCGCTAAATCATTTCCTGAAACGACTTTTTCTACTTTATCATTTGAAATATTGGGATAAGGAGCAATACAAGATTGTGCAGGAAGTAAGGAAGCAGAGAATAGGAGGAGACTGCTCCAACATATTAATTTTAGTGTTTTCATTGTTTATATTTTGGATATTTGAGAGATCGAATACTAGGATAGAGCATTCGATCTCATAATTTGATTGTTTATAAGGAAAACTGAATCGGGACTCTAACTTTAGAGGCAACCGCCTTTCTACCTTGTTGAGCAGGATTCCATTTGGGCATCAAATTGACTACTCGCAATGCTTCTTCATCCAAGCCAAAGCCGATACCTTCAATGACTTTCGCCTTTTGAACGCTTCCGTCCGCCGCCACAGTGAACTCTATCAATACCGTACCTTCTATGGCGTTGATATTAGCAAGCGTTGGATAAGTCAAATTGTCTTCTAAAAACTGAGATAGCTGAGCCAAGCCTCCAACAAAAGAAGTGCGAATTTCGACATTAGGAATAAAAGCAGTTTCTGTATTGTTTCTCTCTTTCATCACTACTTCACTACTTTTGATAGCGGCTACCTCTTGTGCCTCTAAACGAATGACCAATAAAAATACAATTGCAAGAACAAAAGAACATGTTTTCATAATAGTTTTCTTTAATTGATTTAAAAATATTGTTTGAAAGAAAAATTAAGTGTGAATGTGTTTTTTGTTGTTGATGCAAATGTAGGTGCAAAGGCTAGGTAGGAGTTAGGATTTTCCGTTCAATCGGCTGTTCATTTGTCTCATATTGTCATTGTGTAATTTCGTTCATGGTGTATAAACACCTGTCTATCAATACAATAAGTCAAATGCCAAACTCTTTAGAAAATAAAGTGGCAAAAAAGAAAGAAGAATTCAAAAAAAATATCGCCAATTCGAGACTTGAATTGACGACATTTTTATGGTCAAAATAGGATAGTTTATTTAAACTAAATCACCAACCTGGCAAAATATTCACGCCAAAGATGCCGCGAGTTTCTCCTAACACTGGAATGGCATAATAAGGTTCTACGATCATTGCACCAAATAGATTGACACGTAAGGAAGCACCAGCGGTCATCAAAGGTCGAGAGAAAGCTTCTAATTCTTGATCGCCCAAACCCAAGCTTCTCCGATCTCGATTGAAATCATCAAAAGTACGCCAAGTCATCCCCACATCTGCGAAGAGCGCGAGTTCGGTGGGTAAGAAATTGAAGGGAATAATGGAGAGCTGTTTTGGTCCTGTGAAAGGAACACGCACCTCAAATTTACCAATCAAAGCTTTCGTACCTGCCAGAATATTGGGATCAATTTGATTGTTTTGCAAGATTGCTTCTATGGCGCGGTCATTGAAACCTCTAATGTTCCAAGGAAAACCTAGATAGACGGGAAAGAAAGCCGCCGCATCTCGCCCGTAGCGTCCTTCGTGCATGATTTGTGCCGCTAAAGTAAAAGGCTGCAATCGCCAATAGCGACGATAATCTAAATTGACATTCGTCAAATTGAAGTCGCCAAAGTATTGGGTGACTCCAAAATTGTATCGCCAACCTTGCACCGGCGAAGCAATACCGAAATAGGAATTATCGCCCACAAGAGCCGTATTCAAAGTGAAAAAATCAGCATTAAAGCCATTTTCATTGTCTATTTTCTCTCGATCTTGTGCAATGAAATTCCCTCGAAAAAAATTCACTTGACCGTTCTGCTCTACTGGAATGGCTTGATAGATATTGGAATAACGATCCACGCGATCCGAGAAGAATGAATAAGCCGCACCCGCTTCCCAACGAAGCGTCTTAGAAAAAGGCAATTGCGCAAATACCCCTACACGATCTTGGAAAGTCCTAATGATGTCGTATTCATCTCTAATAATTGGAATGGCGTTGCCTTGTCCTACTTCCAACTCATCCAGCCGACTGGGCAAAAAGCGTCCAGAGCGGAAAGGAACGTGGGAAAGACTTGCACCCCAACTGAGGCGTCCCGAGCGATTGATGTAAGTGATGCCTCCCAGAAAATCAGTAATTTCACCATTGAGTGAAGCAGTCGTGAGCAACTGATTGTTGCCTAAAATATCGCTGAAAATGGCATTGATACCTCCCGCTGCACCCGTCACTGGCCCAAAGATATTGGACGTACCTACTCCGATCCCCGTTGTGCCACTAACAAAATCCAATTTAAACTTAGCTTTGTAATCTTCTTCCTTCAAATCCATGAAGCCCAATTGTGGCTCGGTTTCTTCCACCGCATCAAAATTGCGATCTACCACTTGTGGTGCTCGACTGTTCACTTGCAGCAAAGTGGCAGGTGTCATATCTATGCGACTGGCATCTACTATTTTTCCTTGAAAATCTTCTTGCTCTGCGCGGTAAATGCTATAGCCGTTTTTCCAGTAATGCGAATAGACGATGCGATTCCTTCGATCGCTCTTCGTGACAGAAATAGCGGGTGCGTAAGGTGTGATTCCACTGATGCCCGTCAATAAATCCGTCATTTGCAGCACTTGCTCTTGATAGATGTCGTATTTATACATATTCCTGAATCCGTCTCGATCCGAAAGAAACAGAATGTTATCCTCGAAATCATAAACTGGATTCAAATTATTCGCTCCTGAAAAAATGTTCAGATGATCTATCGCCAAGCTGAATATATCCAATATGGCGATATTGTGCTTCCATTTGCCATTGGTTCTTCCATTTTCGTAAGATAAATAATCGGTTGCGAATACGATTCGACTGCCGTCTGCCGACCAATTGGGCGTCAATTCAGCATACACATCGTCCGTCAATTGCTTGACTTTTTCACTTTCAATGTCGATTTCATACAAATCCAGTTGACCATCTACCAAAGCACTCACAACTATGGTTTTTCCATCGGGCGACCAAGCAGGACTGGCAAAGGCGGGTAGTCCTTGCGGCTTTATGTCTTTAATGGTATTTCCTTCTATATCCCTGATCGTCAATATATTATCACCTTTGCTCACCGCTACGAAAGCAAACTGCTTACTATCGGGCGACCAAGTAGCTGCTGATTCTAAATAGCTATAATCATCAATGTGTCCGTCTCTTGTAGCACTTGCCACCGTCCGAATGATTTCGCCTGTTCGCGCATCGGCTAGAAAAATATCGGTTGTGAATAGATTCTTCTCAGAAATAAAAATCAAATAGCGTCCGTTCGGGCTGACTTGTGGAGCAATATTTAAGCGACCGCTATTTTCATTGTTGATGATAGATTGACCAACTAGGCGTTCTTTTCGACCTCCTAATTGCTCGCCATAGTATTTTTTAAGTCCACTCACCCAAAGTTCGGATAGGTTGGCTAAACTCATCCCAAAAACATCCAGCGTTGCAGCTTCTAATCCAAATTTTGCGGTTTTGACGAAATATTCCTTCATCACATCATCTCCTTTCAGCCCCGTAACAAATGCCCAAAAGGTATGTCCATAACGGTAGGGAAAATACTTTGGATTATTCAAATCTTTCAGTTGTGGGACATCATCTTGTAGCACAGCATCTCGCATCCACATTGCGGTGTTGGCATCTACTCGACCAATGGACAAATATTCTGCCATGCCTTCTATCATCCAAAGCGGCAGATTGGATAGACTTTGTAGATTGGTCGAATCGCCATTCAAGATCATATTGTACTGAAAGGCATGTACCAATTCATGCCCAAGTACGTGGTGGGTTTGTTGGTTAGACATGGCGAAGGGAAAAATAACCCGATTCTTGAACGCCTCCGTCACACCACCTGTTCCAACACCTACTGGACTTTGAATCGTATTGGTTTGCTGAAAATCAGGATGATTGTTGTATAAAACTATGGGATTTTGTCCTTGAATGGTATCCTGCAGCACCATCTGGTGAAAGTCATGCCATTGCTCGCTCCAATTGGCAATATCTCTCACCCGTTCCTCATTTTCCAGATAGTGATAGATATCGAAAGAAGGTGTTTTGAGTTTCTTAAATTTGAATTTCTCGTATTGTGGTTTGTTCCGACCAAAAGACTGTGCCACCAAGTCCGAACTTCCCCATACCAATAGCAAGAGAAGAATTGCTATTTTTCTCATAGTTGTCATTTGTGATACGTGATGAAATGAAATTTTCTCGCTCTACAATACGCTATTAAGAGCTTGTCTAAATTTAACACTTCGGGCTACCTGCGCCAAATTTTCTCTTGTACAGCGTTACTCGATCAGTCAAATAACTCGTTATGCTCCTTCCTCTTGCCTTGTACAAAACAAAATTTGTCATCAGTCGCCTCAAAAGCTAATTTTAGACAAGCTCTAAGTAGAGACGAAAATCCTATTTTTTGTATAAAAAGAACACGAAAAGAGCCTTAGATGTGCGATGAATAGTAATGAAGGCTTAGGTGGAAAATGTGACTTTATCAGCTGTCTAATTGAATACAATTACCGAACTGAAAGTGACTTGTTCTGTGGCAGTGCATGCTTACTGTACACGATAGAATAACAGCTAAATAGTAATAAGTTACTATATACAGCTCGTTAAATTTATTTTAAAGTTTTGGGAAGCGTCGTAGGAGGGACTTAAGACTTCTGTCCCCTAAATCAAACATTTTGATAGACAATGAAAAGAATAATTATCAGTACGATAGTAGAGATACCAGCAATTAGGAAAAATCGGCGGGCTTCTTTTTGTTCTTTAACGGCTTTCTTTCGTTTGCGTCTTGATTTTGCCATGATGTTAGCTTTTAAGTTTTGTTTAGCTGCTAAATTACAAATTATGAAGAAAAATATCATATTTGCAATAAATTAAATGTCTATTCCCCTTTTTGATTGTTGGTTTTCACCTCAAGCACTTATATTAGCCCTCCATGAAATACCTATTCAAAAATCTATACTTAAGCAACCGCTTTTTCTTTCTTTTGAGTGGACTTTGCTTGCTGTTCCTGTTAAGCTTTGCGGTGCCGTTGCTTTTTCCATTTGCGCTAGCGTTGTTCGTATTGAGTCTCGCACTCATCATTGCAGATATTGTTCGCTTGTTTCGTCAAAGTGTACAAATCGAAGCGCAGCGCATAACACCCAAAGTACTGTCTCTCAGCGATATCAATCCCATACATGTTGATTTATCTAATCATTCTGATGATGCTTTCCAGATTCAAATTATTGATGAATTACCCGTTCAATTGCAAATCAGAGATTTTGAAAGAAATGCCCTTCTAGCCGCTCACGAAAGTAAACGAATTTCCTACGATTTGCGACCCTTAGAACGCGGCATCTATCAGTTCGGAGACATCAACTTATACCTCAGCAGCAATTGGAATTTGGTTGAAAGACGCATTCAGATTCAACAAGCGGAAAGTGTGGCGGTCTATCCTTCTATCTTTCAGATGAAGGAGATGGAATTGCAAGCCTTTGATCGAATTGCTCACTATCAAGGCATCAAAAAAATGCGTAGAATCGGACACAGCTACGAATTCGATCACATCAAAAATTATGTACGAGGCGATGATTATCGAAGCATCAATTGGAAAGCCAGCAGTCGAAGGGGTAATCTCATGGTGAATAAATACGAAGACGAACGCTCACAACAAGTCTATAGCATTATTGATAAAAGTCGGAATATGCGTATGCCGTTCAATGGACTAAGTTTAATGGATTATGCTATTAATTCGACTTTGGCACTATCCAATATTATGCTCAAAAAGCACGACCGCGCGGGCTTGCTGAGTTTTTCGGATAAAATGGGAACGGTACTGAAAGCAGATAGCCGAGCAGAGCAATTGCACAAAATATTGGTTTCGCTTTACAAGGAAAAAGAACGAAGTGTTGAATCCAATTATGAACTACTGTATTATGCTACTAGGAAGCTCATCAGCGGGCGCAGCTTATTGATGCTTTACACCAATTTCGAGAGCATGTACGCACTAGATCGCGTGCTACCTATTTTGCGAAAAATCAATGCGATTCACCTCTTAGTAGTCATTTTCTTTGAGAATACGGAGATCAAAGATTTTTCACAAGACAAAGTAGAGGATTTGGAAGGTATTTATCATCAGACCATTGCCCAGAAGTTTGTGGCGGAAAAGCGTTCTATGGTGCAAAAATTAAGACAATATGGCATACAAGTGGTGCTGACCCGTCCCGAAGACTTATCCATTCAAAGCGTCAATAAATATTTGGAGTTAAAAGCCAGAGGATTGATTTGATTGGCTGGAATCAACCACCACTCACAGGAGGAATAATTACCACTTCATCTTCCTCACTCAACAAAAAATCATCCGTTCGATACTCCATGCCCACCGCAAATGAAATGGATTTTAATGCCTGAAAATCAGGGTATTGCTGCATCAATTTTTCTCTTAATTCCCGAACACTTGCTCCTTGCGCTATTTCCATACTGTATTTCTTGTTCTGTAGTATATCTTTCGCAATTCCGAACGCCAAAAGTTGAATTTTCATAGATGTAATCTAATTTTTGAAACCTAGCGGGTAAAAAGGATATAAAGTCCAACTACTAAAGTTTTCTTTGTGTCCAAATGGTTTTAGGGAGTAAGTAAATATAACCTACTCCCTTATTAGATGCCCAATGACTTTTCCTCTTCCTCCCAAAGAGGCTTCCACAAAAAAGAGCCATTAGACAGCAGCGACCAATGACCCTTACAACTTCTTTGTTATTCTTTACTTCGCCTTCAAGCAACCGCTTCTGCTGCTTCTTGATGGTATGTCTTCCATTCTTCTTCCGAGAAAGATTCGTTGCCAGCAGTCATCTTTTTGGCACTGTCCAATGCTTTTAAAGCTTCTACAGGCTTACCTGTACGGAGCAAAGCTTTTCCAAAGTTGAAATAAGCATCTTTCAAGGAAGCATGATTCGGGTCGTGTTCCGCAAAATTTCTTTTGGTGAAGAGCTTAAATTCAAATTCTGCTTTATTGAACTCTTCCAATTTGATGTGACATTCTCCTTTTATCTTTCTGGAATTCCAATAAATTGGCTCCAGTGCAATGGATTTTTTGATTGCTTTGTCCAAGTCTTCAATTGCACCTGGCAAATCTTCTTGCAAAATTTTTATCATGGCGCGCCCGAAGTAGGGCTTCGCATTGTGAGGATTCAGATTGAGGCTTTTTGTATAATCGTAAATGGCATCATCGTAGTTTTGTAGTTTATAATTGATGTAGCCCCTACGTTCGTAAGCCAAAGCGTGGCGTTCAAATTTTTTGATCGCTTTATCCAAAGATTTTTTTGCTTCTCCCATTCTACCTTCTTCATTCATCATTTCTCTTCCTTTCAGATAAGCTTGAATGGCGGTTTTGTCGCTTGTCGGCTCAATCACTTGATGCTCTAATATCTTTCCACTTTCTACACGCCAAGCACCAACATTACCCGACATGGCAAATTCAGCAATATAGTTAAGCAAACTTAAGGTATTTTTCCAACGCTTTCGCTCTACGTCTTCTTTCACAAAGCGCGGAATGACAATAGCGCACTGCTCTTCGTCAAAAATATCTTCTATTTTTAAGAGCACTTGCTCTTTGTAAAGCACCTCCATTTTGTGCTTGCACATCTCAATGGTCTTTTGATAGGACCGTGCATTGTGGAAGTCCAATTGACCTGCGATTATTACTTTAAATCCCATTACTGCTGCTGTTTTGATATTGATCTATAATATACAAGGAACGACGCACAAATAACCTCAGCTTATTCATCCCTCGTTCCTTAAGCATTGTTTTTCTGTCTAGCGTTCTTGTACACTATTCCTAGCTTTGAGGTGACTGATTTGATTAAATTTCTTTTGTAGAAAGAGAAAAAATTTCCAGAAACGATCTTTTACTTACTATATACAATTGGCTGTGTTGCAAAGTTCCGAAATTATTATTTACTTCGCAAATTTTTTTGGAAAAACGAAGTATGAAATACAGACTTAGTGCGAGCGAATGAAGGAGCTGTACTTATTTTTAAAAAATTGATTTTCAGTCATTTAAGCAAGACTGTATTCTAAATTTGCGTTTTCATGCTTTGGGTATAATTTTTTTAAACAGGCATTTTGTGGAAAAGATAGCTTATGATGTGGAAATCTATCTTACGGCTTGTTGATAACTCCCAAATTGATATTTTTCATTAGCCCGTCAATACTGTGTTATGGATTAAAAAAGTGATTTTCGAGCAGAGATTAGCTTCAATTCTAGCGTAGCGTGCAATAGTTATCCACATTTTAAGCCGTCCGTAATGTGAATAACTTTAAATGCGATCCACTGTCTCGGCACTTTATTTTCGTGTTCTAGCACTATTAGTAGTGACGCAGACTTGTTTATATTTGCGGCATGCGAAGAAATAAAATCTACCTATTCTGCTTACTCACTACTGTATTCATTTGCATCAATTTACTATTCATTCAATGTACCTTTGACCACAAAACAAATATCAAAACTTACTATTTTCCACTGCACAATCTGAAAGACGGCTTGGTGTATGAATACAGAGGTGTGAACAATGAGCAACTGCCACCTTATTATTGGTTTTATCGAAGTATCCGCGCAGCGGAAAGTACCTTTCTGACGGGCATGTATTACGACTACACTTTCACGCCTCAACAATTCATTCGAGAAGAACGCATCGACAACGGTATGCTGCTAGAAGAAACCTTTATTTACGAAACGGATTCATTGGGTCTGCAAAATCAAATCCCCGTAGAAGTAGCGGCAGGCAATGCTTTTCCTTTTGAAGTCAAGGACTCTTTGGGTGTATTTTTGTACAATATCAGTTGGTATTCTCCCAAGGATAGTATGGCTTATACTTTGATTCGCAATAGAAGATATAAAGGTAAAACCACTTTCGCTTACAAGGATAAAGACTATCGCGCCATTGAATTTAGCGTACGTGAATTGATCGAAACGGAGCAAGAGGGTTTTTTGAATATTGAATTGGAAGGAAAAGAAATCTATGCGCAAGGTTTGGGCTTGGTTTATGTGAGCAAGAAATCACTTGACAGCAATTTTGAGCAAAGTTACCAACTGTACGATACTTACTCTATGGAAGCCTTGGAAGCTAAATTTGGAGAACAATTGGAGCGAGAAAAAAGAAAAGAGTGAGAAGGGTGAGAGGAATTGGAGAATGTGCAGCATGATTTGAAAATAGGTGTTTTGTTCCAATAGCACCAAGCCTTGTTCCAAAATCCCTTACCTTTGCCGGCTATCAAACAAAATCTTTACATGTCAGACAAAAGACTTTTTCTACTTGATGGACACGCCTTGGTGTATCGCGCGCATTTTGCTTTCATCACGCGTCCACTTATTAACTCCAAAGGTGTAAATACCTCTGCCGTCACGGGTTTTGTCCGTACCCTTTGGGACTTGATGCGTAGCCAAAAACCTACACATCTTGCCGTTTCTTTCGATACGCACGTGCCCACTTTTCGACACGAAATGTACGAACCTTACAAAGCCAATCGAGAGGAACAACCCGAGGACATTGCAATCGCGCTCCCCTACATCAAAGATATATTGCGAGCCTTCAAAATACCAATTGTGACGCTGGATGGCTACGAAGCAGATGATGTCATCGGAACACTATCCAAACAAGCCGAAAAAGAAGGTTTTGATGTCTATATGGTGACGCCTGATAAGGATTTTGCACAATTGGTATCTTCCAAAATCCACTTGTATAAGCCTTCTCGTATGGGAAATGGTGTCGAGATTTTAGGGGAAAAAGAGATACTGGAAAAGTGGCAAATTCAGCGGGTGGAGCAAGTAATTGATGTGCTAGGATTGCAGGGCGATGCAGTGGATAATATCCCAGGTATTCCAGGCATTGGGAAGAAAACGGCAGTCAAATTACTGGCAAAATTTGATAGTGTAGAAGGATTGCTCGCCAATACCGATCAACTAAAAGGGAAGCAAAAAGAGAAGGTCGAAGCATTTGCGGAGCAAGGACGACTGTCCAAACAACTCGCTACCATTGACATTAATGCGCCCATACAATTCGATGCAAAAACCTACATGCTAGAACCATTTGATCGAGAAAAATTAAAAGAAATATTCGATGATTTAGAGTTCCGAACTCTATCAAGAACCATACTTGGAGAAGGTGCGAAGGCTTCTACATCGAATAGTAATAGTAATCAAGCGGGCAAGCAAGGCACTTTATTTGCTGTGCCAGTCACACCAAAAGCAGCAGAAGCGACCATTGCCACTAAAAATATCGAAAACACAGGACACGAATATCATTTGGTAGATGAGGAAGCTACTCGCAAAAATTTGATTCAATTACTATCCGAAGTGAAGAGCTTTTGCTTCGATACCGAAACGACCAGCGTGGACGCCAACGAAGCGGAATTGGTGGGTATCGCATTTTCTGTGAAAACGGGAGAAGCCTATTACGTGCCCGTTCCAGCCGATCAAAAAGTGGCAAAAGAGTTGGTTTCAGAATTTAAAGAAGTCCTTGAAGATGAAAAGATTAAGAAGATCGGACAGAATCTAAAGTACGATATGCTCGTATTGAAATGGTACGGCGTGGAAGTGAAAGGGGAGTTATTCGATACGATGCTGGCGCATTATTTGATGGAACCTGAATTGCGGCACAACCTGAATTATATGTCAGAAACCTACCTCAGCTACAAGCCTGTTTCTATCGAAAGTTTGATTGGAAAAAAAGGCAAGAAGCAAGGCAGCATGCGCGATGTACCGATTGAAAAAGCAAAAGAATACGCAGGTGAAGATACGGACTTGACCCTGCAACTAAAAGAACTTTTTGAACCACAATTGGCGGAGCGAACAAAGCTCAAAGAACTCTTTCATAGTATGGAAACGCCTTTGGTGCAAGTGCTGGTTGATTTGGAATACAATGGCGTTCAATTGGATACGGAGTTCTTGGGCGAATACTCCATTGAAATCGGTGAAAAAGTCATTCAAATTCGGGACAGTATCTACGAACAAGCGGGAACGGATTTCAATATTGCTTCGCCCAAACAAGTAGGAGAAGTGCTGTTTGATCAGATGAAAATTCCTTATCGTTGGCGTAAAACCAAGTCTGGACAGTATTCGACCAATGAAGAAAAACTGACCGAACTGGCAAAGGAACACACTATTATTAGTGATATTTTGCGTTTTCGAGGACTTACGAAGCTGAAATCAACTTATGTGGATGCGCTGCCCAAACTAATTAATTCTAAAACGGGACGCGTACATTCTTCTTTCAACCAAGCACTGGTAGCGACTGGGCGTTTGAGCTCTAATAATCCGAATCTACAAAATATCCCAATCCGAACGCCCGAAGGTCGGAAGGTGCGCGAAGCTTTTATTCCAAGGGATAAAGATCATCTTTTGTTGGCTGCCGACTATTCCCAAATAGAGCTTCGCTTGGTCGCAGAAATCAGTAAAGACGAAGCTATGCTAGAGGCTTTCCAAACGGGACAAGACATTCACCGCGCCACCGCTGCCCGTGTTTATGAAGTGGATTACGATGCCGTGAATGCCGATCAAAGACGTGCCGCCAAAACCATTAATTTTGCAATCATCTACGGTGCAGGTGCAACCAATATCAGTAAGCAACTCGACATCAAACGCAGCGAAGCCAGCGACCTGATTGAGCAGTATTTCAAGCAATATCACGGGCTGCGCAAATACATGGACGATATGGTAAAATTGGCGCGAGAACAAGGCTACGTCACCACTTTGCTTGGTCGTCGCCGCTACTTACGCGACATCAATAGCCGAAATGGGGTCATTCGCTCCCACGCTGAGCGCAATGCCATGAACACGCCCATTCAAGGCACAGCAGCGGATATGATTAAATTGGCGATGGTCAATATTCATCGTGCTTTCCAACAAAAAAACATTCAATCCAAAATGATCTTACAAGTACACGACGAATTGGTGTTCGATGTACTCAAAAGTGAACTGGAACAAGTGAAGCAATTGGTAATCGAAGAAATGACGAACGCCATGCCGAAGCTGAATGTCCCGATTATCGTGGAAGCGGGTGTGGGCGCGCATTGGTTGGAGGCGCATTGATTTTTAAGCAGTTGCAAAGTCGGCGAACATTCTGTACTCAAGGCAGACATTGACCAGAACGGCGCAAAGGCGAACAAACAAAAGCATGCAAATGGTGGCAAGTGAATAGATTGGCCACAATTAGAAATGTACTGTTAAATCAAAAAATTATCCAATCCATTTGGACTGATCTTTTTTTACTGAAAACACCAATCCTTTATTTATATGTATATTTATTTTTAGGCCCTTTTTAGTGCTATACACATGTAGGTCAAATTTTTCACCTCAAAAAACCTTTTTATTCATCCTCAACCAAAACCATCTCCCCTTCAATAATCACATCCAATTCTTCTTTACTCACATCCTCAACTAACCACGCCTTAATCCATTCTACTGCTTTTGCTTTGGTTTCTTCGGAAAGCACAAGATCAATAACTAATTCATCCAAAACTTCCTCATAGCCTTCCAATTCAAAGGTGTCAAAATAAGCAGAAATATAGTTTTCTTCCGCTTCCTCTACTGTTGTTTGAATAATGCGTAAACCTCTATTTTTACTTTCTACCATAGTAGATAAAATAGGATTTCCGCTTCGATCTTTCTTACCATTTTTAAAATAAATATTTATATATGGTTTACTAGAAAAACCATGCAATAAAGATAACTCATTAATCGTATCTTGCCACATACTCTGGCAAGCGTCATAGACTAAAGCATCTTTAAGAAAACTATCGTAAATCTCTAAATCTAATGAAATAACCATAATCACCTATTTATCTAAAAAATAATAAATACAATGCACCTGTAACACAAATTAATATAAAAGCAGTTCCTCCATTCACCTTAATATCTGTTCTTGCATCTTTAGTTTTTATCTCCTTTATGCTTGGTGCTGTAATTCATGAAAAAATTCGATAAATTAAAAAAGCCTCGCAAATCATTAGACTTACAAGGCTTTGTCTTCGTAGCAGCGGCAGGACTTGAACCTACGTCCGCCTCAGGCGGATATGCAGCCCACTATTTTGGAATTAAGGTTGCTCGAATCCATTGTCGCCCCTGACCTGCTTTGAGTTGCTTTTCTCTTTTCATAGCCGCCGATTTGGTTTCAAATTCTTCGGTGTGGATAATCTGCCAAGGACGATATTTAATGGTATAGCCCTTCTTCCCTAATTCATTGTGACTTTTGAAACGTTCCGCTAGATTGGAAGTATATCCAATGTATATCTTATCGTATTTCTCTGAATATAAAACGTAGACTGTAAACATAGACTAAAATTAAAAAAGCCTCGCAAATCATTAGACTTACAAGGCTTTGTCTTCGTAGCAGCGGCAGGACTTGAACCTACGACCTTCGGGTTATGAGCCCGACGAGCTACCAACTGCTCCACGCTGCGATGTTAGGGATGCAAAAGTACAGACAATTTTCAAACTTTGCAAATCTAATTAGCAGGACGTTGTAAAAAATCCAAGCAGCCTGTTTATGACAATGACTATCAATCAGGAGACTTAACGAGTTGCACCCAGATAGGCGCACTGTTTTCGTAGCGAATTTGCATGAAATATACGCCCGTTACCCACCTGGAAGTATCTAAGATGTAGCGGTGCATGCCTTCCTCTAGTGTAGCATCAATTGCGACGGAAATGCCTTGTCCAAAACGGTTTACGATCTCCACTTGGATTTGCGCCCGCTCGCTCAGACGTATTTCTACCGTCAGTTCATCCGTGAAAGGATTAGGGTAAGCAGAAATCAAATCAGGTGGAAGAACGTGTGGATCGTCTGTATTACCATCATCATCGTCCATGTCATCATCATCGTCCATTTCTTCTTCTTCCCCTCCAAATACAATCAAAGGCGCACCTGTCAATTCTATTTGCGTAGGATCGACTGCTATACTTTCTTGATTTCTAGCGTATTCCCACCTGCGACCACTGAGTGTAGCCGTTCCGAGTTCATCGGATAAGTCTATGGTAGCCGAAGCAAATTCGGAGCGATCAATGGTCGTAACTACCCAAAGCACATAGGTATATTCGCCCGCATCATCTCTAAAAGCCGCACCTCGAATCCCCTCTGGCAGGTTTAATGCCCCTGTCTTTTCCAAATCAATTTTCTTTTGATAGAGCGCGTCAGAAATGGTTTTTAAAGCATATCCAAGATCATTCACCCTTTGTTGATAAGGCGGATTTTCTTTCAAGGATTTGTATAAACCCATTAAATTAAACTCAGAACTCGCCCCTTGAAAATTGTCTGTATCTCCAAGTTTATAAATATGAACTTGCTGAATACCAGCACGTTGCGCCTCGACCATACATTTGAAAAGATAGTTGACTTGTGCTGCCGTAGAACCTATTTTCTCTCCGAGTGCCTTGCGCGGCAAATTGGTTTCTGTGATGATCCATTCCTTTTCTGGGTAAGTATTGCCGTCGTAGCCATAGTCATACAACACTTCTTCAAATTCATCACGCAAGCGAAGCATACCGTCCACCGCCGCATCAGAATGCCGATGATAGTCCAAAGCTCGGATATCATTGTTCCACTCTTGCAGCGAACCATCAATGTGAGGATAGGAGTGAAAACTTAAAACATCAAAATAAGCACCACCATTCAGCGGATATTCACTGCTCACTTGTCCTTGATTTGGATTGTCTGTATTTCTGAGAATAGCATCTAAGAAAGCAATTTTCCCCAATCCACCAACCGCTACATAAGAATCTGGATCGAGGGTTTTTACCACTTCGTAGGTAATGCGTAACATCCGAATGTAGTGAAAAATAGGTGCGTGAAATTCAAAATCACAAGGGTCTGGATTGTTGTCCCACCAATTGCGTGGCTCATTACGATCTTGCACGAAAAAACGAGCTTGAGGGAAATCAGGTTCGTTCCAGACTTCATAAAAACGAATGTAATCTCGGTAGCGGATGACCATTTCATAGACATAGGCAGCATAATAATTGTTGTCATTATAAGGCGTTCCATTCGAACCACCATCCCATATATCTTGATAAATATTGGCGAATGCTTCCGATTGTTTGTCTGGACAATGAAAAGCTGTAGAGCGATGTTCTTCTGAAGGATAACCAATAAAAACTACATTATCGCGCGCACCTTGTTGCTCGTATCCTCTGAAGGCATTCACTCGAATATTATAACCCCAATCCTGAAAGAACTTATCCGTCAAGGCAGGGCGAAGTGTCGTGACGCCCACACCTGGAATACCTAGCTCTGAATTACCAAAGGCAATATCTGCCAGTTGCTCATCGCGCCAACCACGGTGTCCACCAGGATTCGCGCCATAGCCAAAATCAGAATCATAAGCAGGTACAATGTCGTTAGCGGTGAAATTCACTTGTGCTTGAGCGGCATTAGGTAATAGGAAATAGAAAAAAGTTAAACTGCTCGTCAGCAGTATCGCAGAAACGCTTAGTTTCAAATAACATAGTCTCATGATGTAAAATGTGTAATGTGTAAATAGGATGTGGTCTTTTGTGAATGGATTACCATGCTTCTTATGGCTGAATTATATCTGAATATTATCCTATTACAAATATATATTTTTTATATACATTTTTTTAATCCAGTTCCATTTTACTAGTGAAATAGCAGAAGTTTGAAACATTAGATGCAGAAATACGCAAGTAGAATTGTCTTGCGCCTTACGAAAAGAGCGTACATTTGCGAATAAGGAATATGAAATAATTAAATTTACATTGTTCGATTTTACTTGAAAGCATATATATCCTGTAAAATATATGCTTTCAAGAAAAATCGAACACTAAAAAATGTAAAACTTGTCTGCCTTAGGCTGATTTATTAATTAACTCAGACTAAGTACACTGTAAACTAAGTTTGTTTTGATTTTGAGAAGCGAGAAATTCCTTAGAATTTCGAGCTTCAAAAAACCCCTCTACCGCCGTCGAAGATGGCGGCAAACAAGGGATGAGGGAGAAAAAAGGGTTTTCCTAAAACCCTTTTTTCTCCCTCAAACTCCCCTGTTAAAATGCAAAGAAACTTATTTTACAGTGTACTAAGAAACAATTCAAATGCAAGAAGGACGTTTCTTGATTGTTTCGCAAGTTTTGATTGATCCGAACATTAGATATGAAGCCACGCTTTACTTTTACTGAAAAACACATTCGTAGAACGACATACATTTTTACATTTCTTTTCTGCTGCTGCTCTTTTTTTACATTAGCTCAAAGTGCGACCTTAATTGGCACAGTCAGCGACGAAGACAATGGAACAGCCATTGACTTTGCGACGGTCTATGTAAAAGGCAGCAACAATGCCGTTGAGACCAATGAAAGCGGACAATATCGCTTGGAAGTGAAACCCAGCAAGCGATTGACAATCGTTTTTACGAGAACGGGCTATGAACAAAAATCCATTACGCTAAAAGACCTAAAAGCTAGTGAAACTCGAACGATCAATATGCAGCTCAAAGAAGTGGTTTCGGATATTGATATCACGGTGAGAGACAAAAGAATGGAGACCACAGGCATGGTCACTGAAGA
>JBCCRX010000068.1:0-20543 GCA_039201015.1 Bacteroidota bacterium
TTTCATTTGGTCGAGTATCTTTAGAAAGATATCGCCAACTATTAAATTTCGTTTGTTTTCGTTTAGAAGGACGTCAGCCTCACGCCTAACCGTGTCCGCCTCAGGCGTGAGGCGTGACGCCCATATGATTTGAAAATAAACGTGAGCTTCCATAAATAATGCTGACCAAATAAAATCATTTAGAACCACATTACATTGTTAGAAGAGCAAGTCAAAATGTAAATTTATTTGTGTACCATTTCTTATAGAATAGGTCTGAACTTACAAGAACCAGATCGATCATTATATTTAGCGATACCTAGAAAAAGCATATATTCAATGAATGAACTATACGACTGTTGCTCTGTCCTTAGAAAAAGCAAAAGTTTTCTCTCCCTCTCTCAACAACGACCTTCGATAGATTGCCCAAAGTCCTTAAATCCATTCCCCAAAAAGCTTCATTGCCCAACGTACGATCCACTATTTTTTCAAAATCATTAGGATACTTCGCCCATGTGCTTTGAAAGAAATCGACGACTTCATTGGATGCTTTCAAAGGAATGTTTTCTCCTTTTCGCGCTCCTTTGTAAAAATGGATAAGATATGCCAAGACTGTAGCGATGCCTCGTGGCGCATGTCCGAATTGCTCGACATAAGCCTTTAGGGAAGGCAACAAACGGGCTTTGAATTTTGGAATGGCATTGAGGGAAATATCAATCAGGCGATGATGAATGAAGGGGTTTTTGAAACGGTCTAAAGTTTCTTTTTTGTATTGTTCCAGTTGTGCTTTTGGATAGTCCAGCGTCGGTAGAATTTCATGGTCGAGCATATCTGCTATCAAAGTACCAACGGTTTCATCTTCGAGGGCTTCGCGCACACTTTCCAAGCCCGAAAGATAGCCAATTGGCACCATAGCGATGTGTGCTCCATTCAAAATCCGCACTTTCAATTCGCGATAGGGAGCGAGATGATCGGTGAAGACGACATTCAAATTGGTTTTTTCAAAAGGCAATTCTTGCTGAATAGTTTCGTCTCCTTCGATGGTCCAAAGATGATAAGGTTCTGCGGCAACCAACAAGTGATCTTTGTAGCCAATTTCTTGCTGAATCGCTCTGGCATCTTCTGCTGGATAGCCAGGCACAATTCGATCTACTAGCGTATTGCAGAAATGATTAGCGGTATTGATCCAGATAGCAAAATCCTCTTCTAATTGCCAGAGTGCTGCGTATTGTAAGATACATTTTTTGAGTGCATCGGCATTGTTTTCAATCAATTCACAAGGCAATAGAATGCAGCCTTTGTCCTTCGCACCTTCAAAATACTGGAAACGATGATAGAGCCACTGCGTCAATTTAGCAGGAAATGCTTTTGCGGGTTGGTCGGTCCATTGATCTGTTTCCCTGAATTGGATGCCTGCTTCCGTCGTATTGGAAACCACAAAGCGAATACTTTCTAATTCAGCAGATTGCAAATAAGTTTCCCAAGCTTGATAAGGATGAATGATTTCCTGGATGCAGCTAATGAGTTGCTGTTCATTGACCAAACGACCATTCTTTACGCCCCGCGTCAAGACATGAAACAAGCCTTCTTGCGATCTTAAGGCTGCGTAATTACCTGTAGGAGTTGGTTTTACCACTATTACGGAACCCCCAAAATCAGTTTTTACATTCAATTCTTCGATCATCCAATCCACAAAAGCGCGCAGAAAATTGCCGCCACCAAATTGTAAGACGCGAGGTGGATATTGCACGAGGCGCGAAGTGTTTTGTCGGTTCAGTTGTTGCATCTCTCTTTTTGTCAGAATCAGAGTTTTTAGGATTTAGTACTATATGATCTATTAATAACTCATGTTACGCACTCGTATGTTTTGGTACGAGAAATCTATTAGCTTGTCAAAGCTACCATGTTTTGAATTAGAGTGGCTGTCAGCCTCACGCCTTAGGCGGACACGGTGAGGCGGACAAGTCGAAGCCACTCTAATTCATGAAAATTCTTTCGGAGCGAGCCACATTTGAGCCAAAAGCTCAAATATGGCTCGCTTCTGAAAGAATTTTCCTACAAATCGTCGGGTTCGGCACCCGACGATTTGTAAACAAGTGACACTTTGTGTCATTTGCAATTTGGTGTTTTGCGTAACATCAGTTAATAAAATATCGACTAGCTTACAAGGATATGCCACGTTTCCACGGAATAAAATCTTCCTGTCCCAAACGCACTGCATGTGGTGTTTTTGCTCCACTCGCTACTTCTATCAAATATTCGAGTAGTTCCTCTCCCTTCGATTCGATGCTATCCTCGCCGCTGATGATTGTACCTGCATTAAAGTCGATGATGTCTTTCATCCTTTTGTACAGTTTTGTATTGGAAGACATTTTTATTACAGGCGTGATCGGATTGCCTGTTGGCGTTCCTAGACCCGTTGTGAATACAATTAAATTTGCGCCTGCACCCGCCAATCCAGTCGTGCTTTCTACATCATTTCCTGGCGTACAAAGCAGATGTAGTCCCGCTTGACTTGCTATCTCAGTATAGTCCAGCACGCTCACAATAGGAGAAGTTCCACCCTTTTTGGCTGCTCCCGCTGATTTCATCGCATCCGTAATCAAGCCGTCTTTGATGTTGCCTGGAGAAGGATTGTTTTTAAATCCAGAACCGACTGCTTCTGCTCTTTTGGCATAAGTACGCATTAAGTGAGCAAATTTTTTCGCCAATTCGGGCGTCTCGCAGCGATTGATTAGTTCTTGTTCTACGCCATTTAATTCTGGAAATTCAGACAGTATGGTTTTTGCTCCCAAAGCCACCAATAAATCAGAAGTATGCCCCAAAGTAGGATTAGCGGAGATACCAGAAAACCCATCCGAACCACCGCACTCTAAACCCAAGCTTAACTTAGCAATCGGAGCAGCTTGTCTTTCTATTTTATTGGCTTCCGTCAAGCCCACAAAGGTTTGTTTTACTGCTGTTTCTATGAAATCTCGTTCACTGATACTTTTTTGCTGCTCCAAAACATAGAGCGGCTTGGAGAAGGTATGGTCTATGTCCGCAATGGAATCTTGCAGCAATTCAATTTGCGCATTCTGGCAACCTAAACTCAATACCGTTGCGCCCGCAACATTAGGGTGGACAATATAAGTAGCTAGCAATCGGCAGAGCGTTTTTGCATCTTCTCTAGTGCCACCACAACCGCCCTCGTGCGTCAGGAATTTGATGCCATCTACGTTTGGAAAAACGCGATTTTGTTGGATTTCTTGAGCATCTTTGAGCACAGAGGTCTGCAATAAATCTGCTGATGATGCACCCTCTTGATATGCTTGGATTAAATGTTTCGTATTGACGCTGAATTGCTGGTAGCTGCCATAGCCGAGGGGTTCTAATAGCGCACTTTTTATGACCTCCACGTTCCGATTTTCACAAAAAACCAAAGGAATTACCAGCCAATAATTCATGGTTCCAACTGTACCATTCGACCGATAGTAGCCTTTAAAAGTACGATTCTTCCACTTTTCGATGCTCGGTGCAGACCAAGTAGCCTTTTTCTGTTTAGTATCAAAATTTTGAGCAGCGTGTACTGTGTTTTCAATGCGAATTCGACTGCCCTTCTGAATTTTCTGACTAGCCTTTCCGACTAGCACACCGTACATGTAAAGAGCATCTCCCGCTGCCAAATCTTGTATCGCAAATTTGTGTTTTGCGGGAATAGTTTCTTTTAGGAAAAAGTGTTTCTCTTGCCACTGAATTGGTGTTCCTGCCGCTAAATCTTGCAGTGCTGCCAATATGTTATCGGCAGGATGAACTTGTAGGTAACTTTGTCGCATTATTGTATTGACTCAAACTTTTGTTTAGGAGACTATTTTGTACGGCATTCACCCTTATTAAACAAAGCCGTATATCAATTCTTAGGTTTGGGTGAAATTCACATCAGGTTACTACTAGAGTGGGTTCAATTACTAAAAGTGTCGAGCGGATCAAGATTTAAAGGAATTACCAAAATCACTAAAAATGAAAGCAAATCACCAAAATTGCTGGAAACGAATTTGCATTTTTTAGTCCAAATCAAGTATAATAAAATTCGGTTTGTACGCTTACAAGCTCTAGGCAAAGATTAATCACGATTTTTTAACTTCGTTTGGGCTGTAAATGTTCTTCAAAGGAATTATAGTAGAAAATACAGATTTATGAATAAGTGGTCACGCAGATTTATTTTTAAGATATGTCATATTTTGGTTTTTGAGAACAACCTCATAATTGTTTAATAACCAGCTTCTTATCAAAGTCAAATATGACATATCTAGTATTCGATTAATTATGTCCAAGTACTTACGGTTAAAGAACTACAACATAGCTTATCTCAGATAATCTATTCAATCACTGATTTGAAATATTTAAGTAAGATGTAAGATCAAATCAATGATTGATGATGTCGTCAAGCCAACTCAGGAGCATACGAACGCTGATACTTTGCCTTGGCAAGCAGCATCGTCAACGTCAATCACATCAAAGCGATGGAAGGCAATCACATTAGATTGAACGATCAGCGATTGCCGATTGGGAAGAGTTATTCGGTGAGTGTGAAAAAAGTGATTTTGGGTTGAAAGTGAGGGTCAATGCTTGATCGTTGCTTGTGACAGATATTGGTTGGACAAGGATGTTAGAGAGCAGTTAGTTTTCGTGTTTATTCAAGCAGCTAAATCTCTTGGCATAATGCTTAATCCTTGCAACACGAGACCTAGTTCTTTCAAAAAATTAGACCTTCTGTACTCATACTGTAGCAACATGATATCATTAGCATCTCCTTTTTTTCGATGCAAATGAATCATTTCATCTACCGATTGAACTTGCTCTAAAATATCTGCAACCCTTAAAATTCGCTCGTCTTGAAGTTCTATTGCACTCATAATATTGTTTATTGGTAAGTGATTTGAATGTAACCTTTTGGATAACGTTTTCTACCTTTTTTCATACTACTTTTTGTAAACCAATCATTCCAATACAATAAATCTGACTTAGTCCAACTGTATCTTGAATGTCCTTCAGGATATAAAATTATCAAGTAAGCATCAATCCCATATTTCCTATTGTTTGCGGCATTTAAGAATTGACTTCTAATGATATTTTCTTTGTCTTCAAAAATACGATAATCTAGTGGTGATTATTCACAAAAATTTTTAACTCGCTCGAAAGGGTTGAAAAATATACTTTCTACTTCTTAAAAATATTATTGTGAATAAAGTCTAGTAAATTCACAAAATCAATGTCTTTAGGGTTGTATTTTTTAGTCACAAAACTTCCATTAATATAATGGACGAATTCGTTTGTGATTTGTTCTTGAAAGTCAAGTGTATAATGTTCATACTGTTGAAATAATTCATGCCGATTTGAGCTTTTGTTAAAAGGATCAACAAATTGAGTTTTAAATTCTTTTGAGCTTACTTTTATTCGTTTGTATGGTCTCAAATGTCCATGTATATCAAAACTTAAATTCATAGATTGGTTTTGTTTGTCTTTTGTAGCTTTAAAACACTTGGGTTTATCAAGTGTTTTGCTTACTCTCTTTCGTCACGCCCAATTACTACGGAACATAACGATTGCTTTACCTGATTAAAACATAAGCGCACGAGAAGTCATTTCAAGGCTCTTTCTATTTGCCTCATCCTGAATTTTGTCCGCCTCACCTACAAATTCTCCCCTTCCATTTCGTCGCTATTTACTTTTGCCTCATCAAATCATACTATTCATGAAAAAAGAAATCATCCTATTTTTACTCTTCAGCACACCCTTTTTTCTCTTTGCCCAAAATGATAAATTTACGATCAGTGGACACATCAGAGATGCGAATAATGGTGAAGATTTAATTGGGGCAACGGTTGTCATTGCTGGAGCAGAAGGCACAGGTGCCATGACCAATATTTATGGCTTCTATTCTTTGACTTTGGAAGCAGGCAAATATGAATTATTGTATCAGTATTTGGGCTATCAAAGCCAAATCGTAGCGCTAGATATAAAAGCAGACCAAACGCTAGATGTAGAGTTGGCAACCGATGCCCAACAATTAAAAGAAGTGGTGGTCTTAGCAGAAAAAGAAGACCAAAACATTACAGACAATCAAGGTAGCGTTACGCGATTGGATGTAAAAGAGATCGAAAATGTACCTGTCCTTTTTGGAGAACGTGATATACTAAAAGTGGTGCAATTGAATCCTGGTATTAAATCCGCAGGTGAGGGCGGTTCTGGTTTTTATGTGCGGGGTGGTGGCTTAGATCAAAACTTGATTCTACTGGATGAAGCACCTGTTTACAATCCATCGCATTTGCTGGGATTTTTCTCTGTTTTCAATTCTGATGCACTAAAAAATGTGACGGTTTACAAAGGTGGCATGGCGGCAGAATATGGTGGGCGTACTTCATCGGTCATGGATATTCGGATGAAAGAGGGCAATAGCAAAAAATTCAGTGCGCAGGGTGGAATCGGTACGATTGCTTCGCGCTTGACTTTAGAAGCGCCGATTGTGAAAGATAAGGGTTCTTTTATGTTGTCAGGGCGACGCACTTACGCAGATTTGTTTTTGGGACTAAGTGGAGATGAAAGCTTAAGTAGCTCTAGTCTCTATTTCTACGATCTCAATCTGAAAGTAAATTACCAAATCACGGAAAAAGATCGGGTGTTCCTCTCTGGCTATTTCGGGCGTGACAATTTTGGCTTTGGTAGTGACTTTGGTTTTGATTGGGGTAATGCAACGGGTACGCTACGCTGGAATCATTTGTTTTCCAACAAGCTCTTTTCCAATACTTCTTTGATTTATAGCAATTACGATTATGAATTTAACTTCGGGGAAGGCGAAGACAGGGTTGGTTTAGGTTCTGTGATTGAAGATTTCAATATCAAACAAGATTTTACTTACTTTCTTAATGATCGAAATACGATCAAGTTTGGTGGGAATTTAATTTCCCATGAAATTCAGCCTGGCAATCTGTTAGCAGGTGAAAATAGCGGATTTACAGCAGAAGATGCGGATCCTAAGTACGGTTTAGAAGGTGCCATTTACCTTCAAAACGAGCAAAAAGTAAATGATCGCTTAAGCCTCAATTATGGCTTGCGCTATTCGCTCTTTGATTATCGTGGCGAAGGGACAGCCTATGAATTTACTGAAAATGGTGCTATTCTATCGGCGACCGAATACGAAAAAGGCGAAAGTATCCAATTTTATCACGGCTTAGAACCGCGCCTTTCTGCCAATTATCTACTGAACAATAGCAGTTCCCTCAAACTCGGCTACAATCGCAATTACCAATACATTCATCTATTGACCAATGCCACTTCTGCTACGCCAACGGATGTCTGGATTCTAAGTAGCAACAACATCAAGCCGCAAATTGCAGATCAAGTTTCTTTGGGCTATTTCCGTAATTTCAAGGACAATATGTTTGAAACTTCAGTCGAGGTCTATTATAAAGACATGCAAAACGTGATTGACTACCGAAATGGCGCAAATTTATTCTTCAATAATGAAATAGAGGGAGATTTGGTATTTGGCGACGGCAGGGCTTTTGGGGCAGAATTCTATGTCAAAAAGACAAAGGGAAAATTGACCGGTTGGATCAGTTATACGCTTTCTCGTACTTTGCGTCAGTTTGATGCAATTAATAATGGCGAAGAATTTCCTGCTCGTCAAGACCGTATTCACGACATCGCTATTGTAGCACTTTACGATTTGTCTCCTAGATTAAAATTATCTGCTAACTGGGTATTCAATACAGGCGATGCAGTTACTTTCCCTTCGGGACGCTACGAAGTAGATGGGAAAATTGTGCCTTACTACACCGAACGCAATGGCTATCGAATGCCGAACTATCATCGTATGGATTTGGGGCTTACTTGGATCACGAAACAAACGGAACGCTTCGAGGGCAGTTGGAATTTCTCCCTCTACAATGCTTACGGAAGAGAAAATGCTTTTTCCATTAATTTCCAAGAAAGCGAAGACGACGCCAATCGTACAGAAGCCGTACAACTGTCCCTTTTTAGATGGGTACCTTCGGTGACTTATAATTTTAAGTTTTGAGTGGATGGAAACTGATCTGACAGCATCACCAAAGCTCATATACTCAAACATCAAAATCTAAAATCATGCGAAATCTATCATTTATCGTTATACTATTTTTTTCATTGACCGCTTGCGAAAAAGTCATTGATGTTGACTTGGAGGAAAGCGATCCTCAAATTGTTATCGAAGCCAATTTGCAAGCTGGCGAACACGATTTTGTGGTCAATATTTCTGAAACAGCAGATTATTTTGACAATCAATTACCGACAAGAATCGAAGAAGCAGTGGTGCGTTTAGTAGAGGAAGATGGTACAATAACGATCATTCCGTGGAGTAATTCGGGGCAATATCGCATCACTATGACGGCGATGCCTGAGCGAACGTATCGCTTGGAAGTACAAATTGGAGAAGCGTTGTATCAAGCTTCCTCTTTTTTGCCTGAGCGAGTAGCATTGTTGAATTTAGAAACAGAATTTCAGGAAGCACGCGGTCCTTTGGATGAAGGCTACTTGCTTTTCTCTAGATTTCAAGATGATGGCGCAGTAGATAACTACTATCGCTTTTTACACAGCGTGGACGGTGTTTTACAGAACGATGGCGATGACTTGCAAGTGTCGGATGATAATTTCTTCAATGGCGGAACCGCACGCTTGCCTTTATTTCAAAAAATCTTCAATCCTGGCGAAGAAATAGAGCTTATTCTACAGCATTTTGATGCCGCTAGTTTTGATTATTTCAATTCGCTAGCCGATATTGTGAGCAGCGGTGGCGGTCCTGGTGGTGGTAGTGCTGCGCCTGGCAATCCAAATAGTAATTGGAGCAATGGTGCATTGGGCTATTTCAGTGCTTTTTCTTCGGATACGTTGGCAATTCAGATTCCGCAGTAAGCGCTTTATTTGACTCATCGGGGAATTTTGTGGAGGGAGAAAATTATGTAATTTTCTCCCTCCACAAAACCCTTTCTAGTGGGAAATGAAAAAAGTACTTTTTTCATTTCCCACAAAAATAACCGAAGAACCCTTTATTTTATTTGACAAACAAAAAACAACCTAATATGCGGCGAATTTTCATTTTGTCATTAATCTTTTTTTGTCTAGATAATGCTTCTGCCCAAAAAGTATTTTCCAGCTTAGAGGAATTGCTTGCTTACAGTGAGACGACTAATTTGGACTTAGTAGCAAATAATATACAAGTAGCGAGTAACGAAAAGTTGGAGAAGGTCTCGAAGATTGGAAGATTTGATCCTAAGCTTAGTCTTCCTATTTCTTATACAAACAATACCACAGTGCCTGTTAATCTATTGCCAGCAGAGATTTTTGGTGGAGAACCAGGCACCTTCCAACAGGTACAATTTGGGCAACAGTATAACCTTAATTTTACGCAAAGCCTAGAGGTTTCACTATACAATCCTATGGCTTGGATAGATTATTCCTTGTCTAAACTGAATACTAAAATTGCTAAAACCAATAGCCAGTTGACTTTGCAACAACTGCATCAAAGTTTGGCAGACAACTATTATCATATTCTTAATCTTCAACAACAACTAACTAGTACTCAACAAAATTTGCAAGTGGCAGATTCACTTTTCGCCATCACGAAAAATAAACATGACAATGGCTTAGCTCGACAGCAGGATGTGAATAATGCCAAAGTAAATCAATTGAACACTCAGCAAAGCTTAGAGCAAATCACTTTTTTGATAGAAGAAGCTTACTATAATCTAAAAATAATGCTTCACCTCCCAAGTGAAGAAGCCATTGAAATTAGAGGAGCGGTGGAAGATATAAAACAAATATTACCAACATTGGCATACGTTAATCCACTGAATGTAAGTAATCTATTATCACAACAAAACTATGCTAGTCAGAACTATTTAAAAAGTCAAAAGGCATTTTTGCCTACCGTTTCATTTGTGGCAGGCAATACATTTCAAGCGAATAGCAATGATTTTTATGTAGTGAATGGTGATTGGATAACAAACAATTATTTGGGATTTCGAGTCGGTTTTAATCTACCCAATAAGCAAAGCATTACCAATAAGGAAAGGGCAAAATTGGATTTAGACCTTGCAGAAAATAATTTGCAAAAGACCAAATTAACTTTAGATGCAGAGGCAAAAAAATTGAATACGAATCTACAAAAAGCAGTTACTCAATACGAATCTACGGTGCAGATACGGGCAATCAATCAAGACACTTACGAAAAAAATCTGAACCTGTATCAGGAAGGTTTGGTCGGTTTAGAAATAGTTTTAGACAGTTATAATGCGATGGTCAACTCGGATTATAATCGCAATTCCGCACGATCAAAAGCACAATTAGCAGAAGCTAAAATTTCTATAAACAACAAGACATACAAATGAATGTAAAATATCTAATCATCGGACTCCTTGTATGGAGTACTTATGCCTGTCAACAACAATTTGAAGAAACACAGGCCATTCGCAAGAATATTACAGAAACTGTCTTTGCTACAGGCACATTACAAGCTGAAAATACCTACCAATTGGTTGCAGAAACGGAGGGCTATTTAGCTGCTTTAAATTTTGAAGAAGGTGATATCATCGAGAAAAATAGCGTTCTAGCCGTACTAGACAATCCTGAAAGTCATGTGAATAGCAGCAACAATACGCAGCTTTATGAACTTGCGAAATTGAATACACAAAATAATGCGCCTGCACTCCATCAAGTACAAGTTAATATAGATTTAATCCAACAACGCCTACTACAAGATTCTATACAAGCTGCTCGTTATCAACGTCTTTGGATGCAAAACAGCATTGCAAAAGTAGAATATGAGACGAAGTTGTTGAGCTATCAAAATACACAGAAAGAACTAGCCTCAGCAGTAGAAAATTATAAAAAGCTACAAAGAGATGCCAAGCAGCAACTTATCAGCGCACGAGCAAGTAAACAGTTGAGCGATCTTTCAGTCGATAAAGTAAAAATCAAAGCCTTTTCGAGGGGCAAAGTCTATCAGAAACACAAAGAAGTAGGCGATTTTGTACGAAAAGGAGATGTGATAGCCACTATCGGACATCCTGAAAATATCCACGCCCAAATCAATGTAGACGAAAGCAGTATCGCTAAAATCGCTCTAGGACAAGAAGCCGTCATTCAACTCAATATAAATCTGAATGAACGTCTGAATGCCAAGGTTAGTAAGATTTTACCCACTTTCGATGAAGCTAGTCAGTCTTTCATATGCGAATTGTCTTTTACTGAACCCCTCGCTTTTAACATTATCAACACGCAGTTACAGTGCAATATTATGATAGGCAAAGCTACAGAAGTCCTTTTAATTCCTCGTAGGTTTATTGATTTCAATAATCAAGTGCAGGTGAAAGGTGATGAAGCCAAAAGAAAAATAGAAACTAAAATTGTAAGTAATGAATGGGTACAAGTGGTAGAAGGAATTGATCAGACTGATGTTTTGGTGGTCGCAATTAATTAATTACAGCAACTATGAAATACAAAGTCAATTTAGATATCGCTAGCACACATGTTTTTGCGCGAAAAAAGCAGACATTTATCACCGCTCTTGGGATCACTATCGGTGTGTCTATATATGTATTCATGAACTCTTTGGATAGTGGATTTACCGCTTTTTCTCGTGAGAATATCTTTAAAAATAGCGCACATCTCAAGATATACAAACCTGATGAAATGAGTCAGTCCATTGCTTCATCAAAGGATGATTTAGTACTCATTAGCAATCCACAAATCACCACTTTATCCAACAAACTTAACAATCCCAATCAACTGCTTCAACAAATAAAAGCAGAACCTTACATCACCAATGCGATTGCACAAGTAGATTTTTCAGCATTTTACAATCGAGGAAGTACCCAACTCAAAGGTAATGGGAGCGGTGTAAATATGAATGCTTATGCTCAGATGTTTCAAACTAGAGACATCATGATTGCAGGGAGTATAGAGGAATTGGAAAACAACCTCAATAGTATCATTATTGGTTCAGGCATTGCCGAGAAATTGAGCTTGGGTATAGGGCAAAATATCAATGTTTCTTCTTCTTACGGCGTAAGTAAAGTGTTGAGAATCGTAGGTATTTTTGAGACAGGCAATACGCAACTGGATGAGAGCAAGTCTTATGTCAATATCAGTACCGCGCAGCAATTTCTGAAACAAGGTATCAATTACGTCACCACCATATATGCCAATACGCCCAATCCTGACAAAACTGGAGCTTACGTTCAGCGACTAAAATCAGTCGTTCCTTATGAAGTAGAAGATTGGAAAACGATTAACAAAGATACCATTAGTCAAGACATGACAAGGCAGTCAATGATGACGGCTATTTCATTCTCTATCTTATTGATGGCAGCCTTTGGAATTTATAATATTTTGAGTTCCACTATCTCACAAAAAATAGATGACATTGCAATCTTAAAAGCAACAGGTTTTAATGGAAAAGATGTCATTAGAATATTTATTATGGAAGCCTTGATGATGGGTGTTTTAGGAACTTTAATTGGTCTGGGGGTTGGTGCTATCCTGATTAAAATAATGAGCAATATGTATATGGGCGAACCAGTTGGTAATTTTCCAATTTCTATCGAACCAAAACTTTTCATACAAAGCTTTGCGCTAGGAATGGTGCTGACACTTTGTGCGGGCTATTTTCCTGCGAGGAAAGCTGCAAGAGTAGATCCAGTCGAAATATTTAGAAAATAATTTGCTATGAACAATTTCGTTTTAGAAACACAGTCTGTAGAAAAATACTTTTATACTCCTGTAAAATTTAAAGTATTACACGATATTAGCATCAAAGTTGGAAATGGTGAATTTGTGTCGATGATTGGTAAAAGCGGTTCTGGAAAATCTACTTTGCTTTACTGTCTCAGTACAATGGATAACAACTATACAGGAACGGTATTTGTAAATGGTGAAAAAGTGACGGGACAAAGAGACACTCAATTAGCGGCAATTAGAAATAAAAGCATTGGCTTTGTTTTTCAATTTCACTATCTTCTTCCTGAATTTAGTTGCCTTAAAAACGTAATGCTTCCTGCGCTGAAACTTGGATATCATACTAAAGCAGAAATAGAAGAACGTGCTTACAGAAAACTAGAAATTCTAGGTTTAGCAGATCAGGCTTTAAAACCTGCCGTTAAGCTAAGTGGTGGACAGCAACAAAGAGTTGCCATTGCTAGAGCACTGATTAACGATCCTACTTTGGTGCTTTGTGATGAACCTACAGGCAATCTTGATTCAAAGAATACCAATATCGTTTTTGATGTGTTTCGGCAGTTAACAGAGGAAAATCAACAGACAATTCTCGCTGTAACTCACGATATGGATTTCGCTAATGCGAGTGATAGAATTATTGAGTTGGAGGATGGTCGAGTGATAAGGGGAAATTAAAAGTATGATAGAGAAAATAGATCAAGTCAGAGACTTTTGGCGTGTCGATGAACGCCGACAATTGTTGCGTTTAGCACTTGTCACTTCTCCCTTGCTGGCTATTTTTCGGATTGCGCCTGCCTTGATATTCAATGTAAAATTCATTCAAAAAAACTTGCCTCATTTCATTGAAAACAATGGTGGAATTGCCTTAGCTACCTTTTTTATTTCGTGCAATATTTTTCTTCATTGGGTTTTTAATATTTGGTTATTCACGAGGAAAGATAAGCAGATGGTCGATGATAAAAAATGGTACTTCCAATATTTGTTAAGCTATCTATTTTCTTTGGGTACGCTTCTTATACCAATAAGTATTGTTACTATTTTAGAGTTGCCTATTGTCAAAAACCTACCCTTCAATTTCTATCCACTGATTGGAACAGTTGCCAATAATACGGTCATCTTGCTCATCATCAATCTGATAATTACTCGAAATACCAAGGCACAACTAGAACTCAAAAACATACAATTGGAAGTGAGTAACCTGATGGCGCAGCAGGAACAACTCAAACATCAACTTCATCCCCATTTTTTGTTCAATGCACTTTATACCCTGCAATTGCTGATTCAAAAACAACCCAAGCAGGCGGAACGATACCTACAACGCTTGTCCACTTTTTTGCGTGCCTCTATTCGCCACAGCAAACAAGATAAGATTACAGTAAAGGAGGAATTAGCCTTTTGTTTGGATTATTTGGAGCTTCAAAAAGTTCGTTTTGGAGAAGCATTACAGTATAAAATTGATTTGCCCAATTGCATCCAAGAGCAAGCCGCCTTGCCGATTTTCACCTTACAGTTGCTTGCTGAAAATGCCATCAAACACAATGCGTTCAATGCCAACAATCCCCTGCATCTCTCTATTTTTAGTGGTGAAGAAGGCTGGATTTGTGTGAAAAACAACATCATTGCCAAACGGCAAGCTAGCGAATCAAGTGGTATTGGACTACAAAATCTGAAAGAGCGATTTGCTTTACTGACAACACAAGAAATGCAAATAGAACAATCCAATCAACAACATTTTTTGGTTTACTTACCCATGTTATGAAAGTAGTCATTATTGAAGACGAAAGCTTGATGGCAAATGCGCTAAAAGAGGGCATCGAACAAGTGGATAAAGACATAGAAGTGGTGCAATGTTTAGCTACTGTAGAAGCTGCCATTACTTACTTCAAAACGCATGAACTGCCTGATCTTTTCTTTTCTGATATTCAATTGCCCGATGGCTTAAGCTTTGAAATTTTTCAGCAATTGCAGACCAATGTTCCGATCATATTCTGCACTGCTTATGATGAATATGCGCTAGAAGCTTTCAAAGTGAATGGCATAGATTATTTGCTGAAACCCTTTGACAAAGCAGCCTTGCAAAAAACGCTAGATAAATACAAAAATCTAACCCAAAAAACAGTTCCCAACTTCGATTCAGAGCAATTGCTCACCTACTTTGGCTTGCACAATGCCACTCAAAATAGCAGTTTGTTGGTTTTTTCAGGAGAAAAGATCATTCCGATCAAGAAAAATCATGTGGCACTGAGTTATAAGAAAGATGGCATCACTTATCTCTATACTTTCGATCAAAAAAAGTATGTACTAGAACAAAATTTGGATGAATTAGAGAAAAGTTTGGGCGATCATTTCTTTCGCGCCAATCGCCAATTTTTGGTACATCGCGAAGCGGTAAAAGAAGTGGTGCGCTATTTTGCAAGAAAGCTGATCTTGAAGCTTCATTTTAAATTTGAAGAGCAAATAGTAGTTAGTAAGGCAAAATCCGCTCCGTTTTTAGCGTGGTTAAAACAGGGATGACCTCACGCTTTATTCTGTCTGCTTCAGGCTGAAACTTGATGCCTCGTAGTTTCACCATACTACTTTGTCTCTACTATTACTAGGCTTTGTATGTTCTTACGCCCTTATTGTTTACCTGAAAAAGCATACCGCTTTCTTATCTCTCCCAAATACGCATCAACCGCCCGACCACTCCGCAAGATAACGACTTCTTTACGAGCTTCCAACCGCTTCAACTGCCTTAAAATCTTCGGTCGCCGCGTATCATTATAATGAAAAACATAGACCATAAACGCCCAACTAAATTTCTCCTTGCAGCCTGCACCCATGTCTTTTCTCGTCCGTCCATAGTTGCGAAAGACGCGCTTTAGCACGCGATAGAGACACAGCCATCTGCTTCGATCCATAAAGATAATCGTATCCGCTTTTTCCAGCCGAATGTTCATCGTGCCGCCGTAGTTGCCATCCATAATCCATGCCTCTTTTTCCGACAGTTCAATGACCTTGTCTATCCATTCTTCCCTACTACTTTCTTCCCAATTGGGCTTCCAATAATGTTGATCCAAATGAATCAATTCTATGCCTGTGATTTCGTGCAATTGGGTTGAAAAGGTACTTTTGCCTGAACCTCCTGAGCCGATAACCATTATTCTCATCTGCGATGCTGTTATTATTTGTTCGTATAACTCATAGCATCGCTTGCTAGTTCCAACTGCCAACAGCTATTATCCTCAAATAAGACGCGCGCAGTCGTATATCCGACTTCTGCTTTTTCTGACGGATAGCGTAGATATATCTTCTGCCAACTAGGTTGGCTAGCAAATGCGTCGAGATAGATATCGTCAATGGGCATCAGCCTATCCGCAGTCGATAATTTTGGTGGTCCAGGAGTATTCAATGGAAAGCACTTTTGGGTGAAACCACTAAATGGTGTACTTAAACCGTCAAAATTGGATTTGAAGCACTACTCTAGTTTTTTAACGCTCTTTCCAAAGGATCACATTTCAACTGACTTTTGATAATAATCACAGTCATTTTTTATTAAAATGCTTCAAAACGAGAATAGCTAACTATTTTTAGGATTCATTATAATATCGTCTGATATGTATCATGAATTACTGAAAGCTTATTTCAATAAAATTGTAAGATTCACCCCTAACGAATCAGATGCCATTGTACGTTACTATCAAGAAAAGAGGGTGGCTAAGGGAGAATTTATCTTGAGAAAAAATGAAGTTTTCCGATTGGAAGGTTATGTTGTAGAAGGATGTTTTAAGGTCAGTATCATTGATGAAAAAGGGAACGAAAAAGTACTGTATTTTGCAGCACGCGATTGGTGGGTCATGGATATTGATAGCTTTGCCAATCAAACCGCTTCTAGTCTTAATATTCAAGCCATAGAAGATAGTACACTCTTGGTCATTTCTAGAGATAACAAAGAACGGCTGTATAATGAAGTACCCAAAGTAGAACGATTGTTTCGTATTATGTACCAAAGAGCAGTTGCTGCTTGGCAAAAACGATTGATTAGAAATCAAACAATGAATGCGGAAGAACGCTACCAACACTTTATCACGATCTATCCAGAAATTACAAAACAGGTTACGAATAAGCTGATAGCCAGCTACTTGGGCATTACTCAAGAGTTCTTAAGTATGATTAGAAGAAGAAGATCAAAAAAAAGCACTAAGTGACGGACAAGTTTGCTCGCTTGCTTGACATTTTCCTTTTGGATCAAAAGAATCAACTTACTTTTCTTCTTTGGACAAGCTTGTCGCTCTCATTATTTAAACTAGTTTAAGAATATTGGTTCACGCATAACTTAATTTTGTATCGTCAACTTTTGAATTTTCAAGTAAAAAGTGAGTCCGCCAAGTCAATATTATAAATAGCTTTTATGATTCGATTTTTAGTTTACACGCTAATAAGTATTGCATTGCTCCAAACTACGAGACTCTATGGGCAGCGTCAATTCGATCTTGTCCCTGTACATCAGGCTGCAACCTCTCAAAATACGGTAACTTGTACGGTGCACGAATTTAACGACAAACACTATCTATATACTGCGGGAGATGGCAATAAAATTGATGTATTCAAGGTCGATAAGGATGGAAAAATGGAGACTTTGGATAGTTATGTCGTCACTGGCGCGCAAAATACGGTTAGAGGGCTAGTCACGGATCAAATTAGGGGCAATCATTTCCTATTTGCTGGTTTAAAAGGCGGGAATGCAATAGAAGTATTTAAAATTAATCCAAACGGCACGCTCAATAGTGTATTTGTAATGTCCGATACGGATAGTACCTACTTGGGGATAGTCATCACCTTGCAAGTCATTCACATGCAATCGGCTTCTTATCTATTTGTGGGAGGTTTGGAGAAAACGCCTGGACTTAGCGCATTCAAAATCACGGAAGAAGGAGCCTTGGAACACGTACAATCCATGGCAGATAATGAAAAAGTATTCACAGATGGGATTATCGGTATGTCTATCCACAAAATCGAAGGAAAGACCTTTCTTTTTACGGGTGGTTTTCAGGACAATGGCTTGAGCAGTTTTAGAATCCATGAAGATGGTCATTTTGAAAATATCAGCAATATTGGCGATGACCATAATTTATACCTCAATGGTACTTACCCCGTCATATCCGCGAGCAAATCAGGCTGGCATTATATAGTGGTTGGTCATCGGCATCATATTTATTACAAGCCAACACCCTGGGTTAAAGATAGGCATACTTACTATTACCATGGCGATGCAGTCAGCGTTTTCAGGGTAGATGAGCTAGGACAGCTCTCTCCCCGTTCCGTTTTTCAAGCTAACAGTGAAACATTAATAAAAGGACAGACGCGTCTGCATAAACTGCCACTGGATGACAACTACGACTTGATAGCAATAGCCACTAGAGATGATAAAAGCATACAGCTTTGCTTGCTGAACCAGATGGGTAGGCTGATCCATGCTGGAAAAATAAAAACTGGATTCCCCATTTACTACGGTCTCGCTGGACAAAGGATTGGCGATCAACTCTTTCTATTTGCGGGATCTGTTGGTGGAAAAAAATTGGTGGCTTACCGTCTTGATTCGATTAAATAACAAATATATATGATGAAAAATAACATTAATTTGTTGGCTTTGCTGTGTTTAGTCATGTTTTGTGGACTTACTTCTTGTTCTACGAGGAATACTCAAATGCAACAACAAGAAGTCAGTAAACAAAGGGTACTCAAGCATATAGTGGCTTTGCAATTCAAAGAGGAAGTATCCAAAGAGCAACGCGAACAGGCTATTCAAAATTTCCGTGATTTGCAGGGAGAAATACCACAAATAATGGCTTTTGAAGGAGGTGAAGAAATTAGTGTTGAAGAACTAGCCAAAGGATTTACGCACTGCTTTATTTTGACCTTTAAAGACGAGAAGCAGCTAGAGATATTTATCTCCCTCATCCAGCACATATTAGGGTTGCAAAGCAAAACAAGCCCATGTTTAGCAACTTGTTAGTTATTGATGTTTGGAGTAAATAATACATTTGATAACGTTCTGCTTGTATCTCTCCCTCCTGAAGTTCCCTTTGCAGCGTCAGCAGCGAAGTATATGGAATTTCAACACTTATGAAAAGCTATTGCAGAATTTACTAGCCACCACATTCCGTTAATAATCAGTCCAAATCCATTTTTTCAAAATCAGTTTCAGCGAAACGCGAATAGCATTGTAAATCCCAAACAATGCTACTACAAAAACTGGCTACACTATCACGCTCCTACCTTGCATCACGGCTTCTTGATGATTGATAGATTCCTGATGCACGGCTTTGAAAAGACTTTTGACAAATTCTTCACTCAGACCTTTCATTTGCCCTTGCGCCACAGCAGTTTCTAGTACCTCCTGCCACCGAGAGTTTTGTAGGATAGCAATGTTTTTTGCTTTCTTGTATTCGCCGATTTTATCCGCAATCTTCATTCGCTGCGCCATCAGATTCATAATATCGGCATCCAATTCATCAATTTCTTGACGCAAATGGTCGATGTGATGCTGATACTCCATATCATCGGTGTCTGAACTACGCAATACCAAACTAGCCACCAAATCTTTGAAAACAGCGGGTGTGATCTGCTGTTTGGCATCGCTCCATGCTTCGTCAGGACTTGGGTGTACTTCCGTCATCAGACCATCAAAGTCCAAGTCCAAAGCTTTCTGAGCTACCATTTGCAAAGTATCTCTACGCCCACAGATGTGGCTATTGTCACAGATGATTTCAATGTCAGGAAAGGCATTTTTTAGATCAATTACAATTTGCCATCTTGGTACATTGCGGTACTTCGTTTGCCCGTGATAAGAAAAGCCTCGATGAATAGCACCGATCTTGGTAATACCTGCTCCATGGATTCGCTCAATCGCACCCATCCATAATTTTAAATCTGGGTTGATTGGATTTTTCACTAAGACAGGAATGTCTGTCCCTTTCAAAGCATCTGCTACTTCTTGTACCGCGAAAGGATTCACAGTTGTTCTAGCACCTAACCAAAGCACATCCACGCCTGCTTTTAATGCTTCAAAAACATGATCTTTGTTAGCTACTTCTGTCGTGGTTTTTAGTCCTGTTTCCTCTTTCACGCGCTTCAACCATTTCAAACCAATCACGCCGACGCCTTCAAAGGAATTTGGACGCGTACGAGGTTTCCAAATGCCAGATCGAAATAAATCAATTCCCTGCGCAGCCAAGTCACGTGCTGCCGTCATTACTTGTTCTTCTGATTCCGCACTGCAAGGTCCTGCAATGATAATCGGACGCTTTTTGCTATCGAAAATAGATTGAATGTTCATCTGCATGTTTGTTTAAAATGATCAGTTATTGTTTTACTACTCCGAAGTAAAAGGACAAATTGAGCGTTAACAAAACCCTATTTGACGATCAATCTTGTCCGAATAAATAAATGGTACAACGATAATTTAGAGCTTGTTTGGATTTTGATCTTTGAGTCGAAAACGAGCTATTTTTTCGTTAATCAAGGCAAAAAATGGGAGCTTATCTAGATAATTGACCGCTTTTTTAACGCTGAGTAACGGAAAAAGAGCTATTTGTAGACCGATTATTAATTTCCAAACAAGCTCTTATTTTTCTATCCGATATTTTAGTACATTGTAAACTAAGTTTCAGTTGATTCTGAGAAGCGAAAAACTCGAAGAGTTTGGAGCTTCTCAGAATCAACTGAAACTTAGTTTACAATGTACTAAAATATCGGATAGAAAAATAAGAGCTTGTTTGGAAATTAATAATCGGTCTACAAATAGCTCTTTTTCCGTTACTCAGCGTTAAAAA
>JBCCRX010000069.1:0-20534 GCA_039201015.1 Bacteroidota bacterium
ATCAGCTGCTAGCACTGGATTTGTTTTGATGTTTTGGTATTCGAATTGGGTTTCGTGATCTATTTCTTTGATGATTCGCTGGCAAGTGTTACAGGTATCCAGATAAAAAATCTTCATCATAATGCTTTTACTGTTTGTCTTATTAGAACTTGTACCAAAATTGAGGTATAAGTAAACAACAAGATAGCAAAATCAGCAGTAGAATAAGGTCATAGAAGATTAATTTTTTCTCGGCAGAAGGGTGGGAGCGCAGTGCCTTTTACTTTAGCTTCTGCTAGTAAATAATAGTCAGATTGAGCCGCGTATATCTTCTTAGCTGCTTTGGCAATGCCTTTGAATAAGAGGTTTTTAGCCGCAAAGTCATCTACTTCCGAACGAACGACGCTAAAGGGCAATATAAATTCTATTTCTACCGCTTCGTCGGGCGTCACTTGAAGATTTGTCTGCATTTCAATTTCTCCTAAAGTATATTCATCAATCTTTTTTTCCTCTCCTCTGCCTCTGCTGTATCGTTCAAATAGCTTCACCTTCACACTCGTGACGCTTTGTTCATTCATGGATAAAAAGCGTACTTTTCCTTCTATCTGTCCCTGTGATATTCGCACTTTCTCTGGTACTTCCACCTCCACTTTCACGCCTTCTATACCCAAATATCTTTTTACTCTTCCAAACATGGTTATTTCATTTTTCATTCTCAATTAAGTGCGATGTCGGATTTATGATGTCCATACTACTGGACATTTTCAAATTGAAAGAACAGAAATGTCATTTTTATGCTCAAAGTTCAAGCTTATTTTTTAATATTGGGATAAAAAATGACATTTCTGGTCACCTTAAAATCTGGTAATAATCAAAATGTCCAGTAGTCTATATGATGTCAGATTTCGGATAGCAATTCACTCAAAGTCAATTTATTATACAATTTCTGTTGACAAGATACTTACCTGTGGACATTTAGACTAGAGAAGTCAGATTGCTTCGCTGTCAGAAAAGCTCAACCCGATATAAGCATTGGTTATCAATGTATTATTCTCACTTCCGACAGTCCTGAAAGGACGATCCAATGTCTGACTTCTGGCTTCTCAAAGCTGTCCTCCTATACCATTCTCTTGTGCCAACTTTCTTTGAGCGGTTTCACCCAAGCTGCCTGAAACTGGGCTTTAGTATTAACCAGATTATCAAATACCAAAGTATCATCCTCAATCTTACCTGCTTGGTACAAGGTCTTAAATTCATCGCGTTTTGCGGTTTTTACACCTGCTTCATCTTGGTAAGCAAAAGTCATGCGATCAAATAGATAGACGCCAAATTCTGCTTGCAATTGCTGTAAAAAATGGACGGAAGCATCAATAGAACAACCGCTTGCACCTGCATGACTTTCATCTACCATCAATACGATAAACTGATTGTGAAATACATCCGCGTAGGCGTGTAAATCGCGGTTGTGGCTGACCCAGCGTTGTGCAAATTGCTGCAAATACTGCCTGACTTGAGGGAGTTCTGATGCGGTGAAGGCTCGATCACTTTGATAAATCCAAACTCGACTGTTGTCTGCTAAAATGTCATACTTTGTCATGAAAACTATTTTTTAAGGAACGACGCATTAGTTCGGAAAGTTTAGCCGTCACAATTGGGCTTTCCGTCCAAAACCTGTCTTCGCTACAATAGAAACTTAGTATTTCAGACCAATTCCATACAACCTCTATACCTATTTCAGGGTTTTACAAAAAAGATTTAGAGGGTATTTGTCGTTAATCTCTCGTCAGATGTAGATAATTTATAAGTAATTTGCTTCGCTTTTGCGAAGATTGCATTTATTCAAGAAAAGAAATCCAAAGATTATGAAATTGAAACCTGTTAATTTATTATTCGCGGTCTTATTGCTAGCTATAGGTGTCTTCATAGGAGGTGCTTGGAAAGAGACGGATCGAAAGACAGATAGCGTAGAAAATGTAGTACGTCAGGAGCAACAATCAACCGCTATTCCCGTGACGCCCGCCAACAATAGTGTCATTTCCAGCAAGCTCAACGGAACAGAAGAGTCCACCATTCGCCTGTTTGAGTCCGCTGCGCCTTCCGTCGTTTTCATTACGACCACGGCTATACAGCGTGATTATTTTACTCGAAACATTACAGAAATACCGAGAGGAACGGGTTCGGGCTTTGTATGGGATAAAGAAGGACACATCATTACCAACTTCCATGTGGTGCAGAGTGCAAAAAAAGAGGGAGATAAAATCAGTGTCACTTTCTATGACCAAAGTACTTGGGATGCCGAAATCATTGGACAAGCACCAGAAAAGGACTTAGCCGTATTAAAAATTGATGCGCCTGCCAATCTGCTTCGTCCCATTCCAGTCGGAATTTCCGAAAATCTTCGAGTTGGTCAATCCACTTACGCCATTGGTAATCCTTTCGGTTTGGATCAAACACTTACAACGGGTATCGTGAGCGCTTTAGGACGTGAAATAGAATCCGTGGGTGGTGTAGAAATTAGGGATGTCATTCAGACCGATGCGGCAATCAATCCAGGTAATTCGGGTGGTCCATTGCTCAATTCTTCTGGGGAACTCATCGGTGTCAATACAGCTATTTATTCGCCCTCGGGTGCTTATGCAGGCATTGGGTTCTCTATTCCTGTAGATGCTGTAAAGATTGCAGTACCCGATCTGATTCAATACGGTGAAATTAATCGCCCAACCATTGGCATCTATCCCTACAATGGACAATCTTCGCGCATAGAAGGCGTCTTAATTATGGGAATTGCGGAAGGCGGTGGTGCCGAAAGAGCAGGCTTGCGATCAACGAAACGCGACCGCTACGGCAGGATCATTTTGGGTGATATCATCGTCGGTATTGATAATAGAAAAATTACTTCTTACAGTGATCTCATTTTGACTTTGGAAGAATACCGACCAGGCGATGAAGTGAATGTGAAAATACTCCGCGATGAAGAAGAAGTGGACGTAGATGTGGTTTTGGGAACAGGTATTCAGTAAGGAAACTTTTATAAGCACAACTTCAATACACTGTAAACTAAGTTTGTGTTAATTTTGAGAAGCGAGAAATTCCTTAGAATTTCGAGCTTCAAAAAACCTATCTGCCGCCGTCTTCGACGGCGGCGAAAAAGAGGTGAGGGAGAAAAAAGGGTTTTAGGGAAACCCTTTTTTCTCCCTCAAACTCCCCTATCTAAAATGCAAAGAAACTTATTTTACACTGTATTCAATCTCAACCTCAACTTCAATTGATCTACTTTTATAATTAGACTTGAACGACTTTGATAACGAGTGTTTTATGTATTAAATTGTAAAATTGTAGAATTGCTAAATTGTTGCTAATCACGCATTTACAATTTAACAATTGGACAATTCGGTAATTCAATAAAGATTCTGAAATCCAAATATCTGATAATCAATGTTTTAGCTGCCTTGCAAGTCTATTGAAATTGAAGTTGAGGTTGAGGTTGAGCTTGAAATTAAATCATTTCTCAGTTTTTCTTACCAAAAATATTTCTTTCCTCCCCGTCCAGAACTGGATTTTCTCTGGGTGGTTCATCCACTATCGTATGAAACATTTTTGGAATGTATTGCCATTTTCCGTCTTTCAATTTGTAGCCTTCAAAAGTGCCGTCTGGAATTTGTAGTGGACGACTGCCCTCTATTTCATTGTTCACCATCATCAAGTGATCGAAAATGACGGCTTGCTCAAAATCGTCATAATTGCAAACGATTTTTGATTCGGCGGAATATTCTACAATGACGCGACTTTTGGGCAAAGCATTGGGTGCATTAGGCGTAAAGACGGCTGCTCCAAAAATAGCTTTTCCGTCTTTGATCGTCAATACTTCTATTAGTTTTCGTTTGGAGAGCTGCTCTAAATCATTGTGGCTAAAAGCCATTGCGCGCGAGCGGATGCCGCTGTCTTCGTAGCGTTCAATGTTTTCAAAAGCATCGTAGCCAAAAAGCAAGTATTTCTTGCCTGTCGGCGTATCAAAATCTTGAATATTGTAGTAGAGCGCACCGTACCAATTCCGATTATCGGTCTGTGAATATTCTACCTCTTCCATTTGAAAAGAGCGATCAATCAGTGGAATCAATTGCAAATCTGGCGTATTCAACTGAATAGCGCCGTAGTAGCGATATTGAGAGGAATCAACGTACAATTGCCAAGTAAAAATACGGAAAGTACTGTCCTTGGGATATTGGATAGAAATGGTTTTCAATCGCTCAAAAGGATATTCAAAAGAGTTGGGCGTTTTGAGGGCCGCCGTTAATTTAGGAATGAAAGCGCGACAAGCCAAGAAACGTTGTTCTGCACTTTCTGCATTGACGATAGAGTAGGAGAGGACACCTAGCGTATCTTCCATTTTTTCAATGTCTGTCTTTTCTAGCAGTAGTGAATCGACTTGGGCAATAGATAGGAAAAAGCTGCACAGTAGCAGCAAGGAACAAATATACTTCATGAGATAAGGATTTTTGAGATTAACGTCGGGAGTTCTGGTAAAATTGTAGTCTAGGAGCGCATATCAGAATGTCGCAAGTTAGATTTATTAAATTTCAAAGATTCACTAAATCTTCGCGCTAAAATTTGAAATCAAAAGATAACATCTGATCCTCCTTCGTATGCCTTGTAAAAAATACTATACACTTTGTAAGGGGATTTTTAGAACGATTATGCTACAACTTGGTTACATCCTAGAAACATTCAAGCAATGATAAGATCGTGAACTACGTTTAAAATGTGTCTCTATTATTGATATGATCGCTAAATTGAAAATTATAAAAGATGTATTCTACTGAGCAATAATTTTCTTTAATGTGTAAGTCGCTGACTACAGGTGTATTCAATTTGAATCGGTTCGATGCCAGCAAAATCTGAAACCAAGTCATTTATGGACAAGATACTCGTAATCTATATTTTATACATTACGAAAAATTATCGTTCAATGGAATATAAAAGATGATAATTTGTAAAGCCATCACTATGTGATTATTACCTTTGCTTAGTTTTATTCAACTTTCAATTCTCCACTTTTAATCCCCGATTTAGCAAGTACATTTTACTATTTGCAAGCTTTATTTTCAAAATTCCTTTTGTAGGGACATATTTTGTTTTTCTCGAGAAAAGCCTCTGAATAATTTCTAATTCATTGATTATGAGATTACTGCGTTTCAATTCTTTCCTTTCAAAGCTGACTTCTTCCCTAATTCTAGCTGGTTTATTAATGCTATCCAACGTATATGCCCAAACGCCTATTCGCGTTCCTGTGGCAGATGTGAAACAAGAGGAAGTTTTCATCAATGCACAGCTAGAAAAACTGCTGGGAAATTACGAAAAAGCGGAAGAACTATTTCGTGCTATTTTGGAAAGCCATTCCGACGAAGCAACGATTTACTTTTCTTTTGCACAAGTTCTTTCTCAATTGAATAAGGACGAAGAAGCTGTAAAGATGGCGGAAAAGGCAGTAGAATTGGATAAAGCAAATTTGTGGTATAAAGTCTATCTAACAGAAATCTATGAAAAGGCGGGAGACGATCTGAAAGCGGCTGCCATATACGAAGCTTTAGCCAAAAGTGAACCCGATAAGGAAGAATATTACAACAGTTGGGCGTTCTATTTGATTCGAGCGCAAAAAATTGAAGAAGCGATTGCGGTTTACAATGCTTTTGAGAAAAGGATTGGAGTGACCGAGTCACTGATTCGTAAGAAACATACGCTTTATTTGGGTTTAGGAGATACCAAAAAAGCAGGCAAAGAATTAGTGAAACTGGCAGCAGCTTTTCCAAACGATCTAGCGTACCAGCACCTTCTGGCGGCTTTCTACACTAATTTTGAACAGCCAGAAAAAGCCCAAATGATCTATAAAAATATCTTAAAAATCAACCCTGACGATGCTAGTGCTTTAATGGCACTAAAAAGTGGTGAAAACAATGGAAAAGAAGACGATTATGCAGATTTGAAGCGCATTTTTGAGAAGCCTAACATTGAAATAGATGCAAAGATCAAGGAATTGTTGCCTTTGATTGAAGAAGCTATTGAGGACAATAATCCCACCAAGTTAAATGCGACTTTATCACTAGCTGAAACTTTGGTGAAGACCCATCCAGAAGAAGCAAAAGCCAATGCCGCTTACGGCGATCTACTTTATCATAGTAATAAACTGGAAGAAGCAAAACTGGCTTATCAAAAAACCATTTCGCTAGAGGAGTCTGTTTATCCAGTCTGGCAGCAATTGATGTATATTCATTTGAAGCAAAACGATTACGAAGCACTGGAAAAAGTATCAGAAGAAGCCGTTGATATATTCCCCAATCAAGCAAGGGTTTATTTGATGAATGGGCTGGCACTCAATCAATTGGGCGATTATGATGATGCCATAGCTATTTTACAAGAAGCCAGCTATATGGTCGGTTCAAATCAGCAATTGAAACTGGATTTATTGACACAAATGGCAATGACCTATGAGAATAAAAAGCAATTTTCGGACGCCGATAAGAATTTTCAGCAAGCATTAGAAATTGCACCCAATTCAGTCGCGCTATTAAACACTTACAGCTACGCGCTTGCGGAGCGAGCAGAGCAACTGCCAAAGGCGGAATTAATGATTAAAAAAGCCATGAAAGCGCAACCCAATCAAGCTTATTTGGAGCATACTTATGCTTGGGTTCTGCACAAAAAGAAAGATCAAAAAGAAGCGCAAAAATGGATAGAGAAAGCACTTGAAAAGCAAGAAACTGCGCTATTTGTGGAACATTACGGCGATATTTTATTAGCAAGGGGCGAGAAAGCCGCCGCTTTGGGGCAGTGGAAGAAAGCACAAGAGCTAGGGTCGAAATCAAAAAACTTAGAACAAAAGATTTTGGGGCAGTCGTAGAATGTTGCGCCCCTAGCTTTTAGCCGTTTGCATTCGGCTTAGATAGAAATGACTGGCTACCCATCTAAGAGTGTTTTCTGAACTGAATACAAAAATAGTTACGAATGCACGAATGAATAGTTCATTTGATAGGATATTAGCACTTTGCTGATTATAATGGAATGCGGTGGTTAGTAAGGGAATTTGTAAAAGATAAGTTACCCAAATTTTTGAGAATTATCGCGAACTAATACAAGGCGCGAAGAAGGAAGATAGCCTGTGTTACCTGACTGATGAGCAAGGCAGTAGTAGTTTGGGAGAAAATTAAAATGGGTAGGGTATTTTTTACAAGTTCCCTAAATGCTGCAATAGCGTTTCATAAGTGTTGAAATTCTATATACTTCAATGCTAATGCAGCGAAGCGAACTTCAGGAGGGAGAGATGAAGGCGCAGGAAACACCTCAACTTGCTGATTTTTAAAGACTTTTTCAGTATAAAAAGCGCGGAATCAAGTTTGTTCAACTTTAGGTGGGTAGCCAAATGCCTCAAAATAGAAAATGTCGAACACCCTTTTTCTAAGAATATTCGACCTCTAATTTCATTCTTGTGAAGTCGCCGAACTCAATAGAGTGCAACTAACTTTCTTTTTGCTCCATCTCCTGCTGAATTTTATACAACAAACGCTGTGCATTTACCAGAAAATCAGCATTATTGAATTTGAATTCATTGTGTACCATAAGTAATCGAGCAGCGTCAAAAGAAGCAGATCGAGGCACGACTTGCCGCGCTGCGATTGGATGTAACCAGTACTCTAAATTATTGGAACGCAAGTGAGAATCAATTCTAAAGTCAACCACTTTCGCCAATTTATTCAAGGAGAAAAGATAATTGGTCGCTTGATTAAGTTCTTTTTGTAAATCTTTGATGCGCGTTCTTCTGAAGTCAACGCCACACTTCTCCAACAAGAAAATGTCGCGTCTTCCATCAAATACAATAATGTCTCGGACATTGTATTTGCGGAGGTTTTTCATGAAAAATCGCTTAATGTGCATTCGGGAAGGATTGACCCTTTGGAAAGCGTAATTGATTTCGTTTTCATCCATACGAAACTCTTCGTCATAAGGTCTTCGGCGTCGTGTTCGCATATTAATGACCTCTTTAGCCCTGCTGATCGTGTGTCCTAACTCGTTGGTTTTGGAGAAAACGCTCACAATGTCCACGTCTGCATTATTTGACCAACTTTCGATAAAAATTCTTTCCGTATCAACTTCATATACCAATAAAGAGGCATCGCTGATCGCATAGAAATTAGGGTAGCCGCCGTATATGTTGCCATATTTCAGCTCTAAGAATGTAATGTTTCTACTCACGGTTTTCTTATATAGTGTTCAATATGATTACCAAATTAGAAGTGGCTTTGCATGAAAAGTTTTCTCATAAAAGTACTCATGTACAGGTAATCAGGTTTCAAAAAATATAACGCTTGCTGCCTTTTTTTGTAAACGGTTTTATAAAATTCAGAACAAAATTGGACACAACCAATATGCGCTATCAAATCTCTTCGAGATGCAAATTAAACAATTTAGTTTTAAGTTGGAGCAAAGAGGAAACAATAAATACCAGAATTTTAATAGTTTAACGATAAAAAGTGTCCATTTTCGTATATTTTCTCTCCATCTGCATAGATTTCTCCGCCATTTCTCATTTCCGTTATCATATCCCAATGAACAGAGGAAGTATTTTTACCGCCTGCCTGCAAATAGGATTGCCCAATCGCCATGTGCACTGTACCACCAATCTTCTCATCAAAAAGGATGTTATTAGTGATACGATTAATTTGATAATTGTTTCCAATAGCCGCTTCTCCAAATCTCCTAGTGCCTGGCAGAGCGAAAATTTGATCCAAGAAATCCTTCCCTTTTTTGGCCTCCCAGCGCTCGATTTGTCCCGCTTCCACCCAAAGTGTGACGCCTTCCACTACATTTCCCATATAAATAGCTGGCAATGAAAAATGTATCCTTCCGTTGACGGAATCTTCCACTGGCGAAGTATAGATTTCTCCAGAAGGCATATTGGTTTGTCCATCTGAATTAATCCAAGTTCGACCTTTTGTCGAAAAGCTAATGTCTATTCCTTCCCCTAAATAGCGTATGTGCGTACATTTGTTCAAAAAATCGACAATTCCTTGCTGTTGAGTGCGTACTTTTAGCCATTCTGCCGTAGGATTGTCCGCGTATAGATGACAAGCATTGAATATGAATTGTTCGTACGCTTCTAGGCTCATTGCAGCCATTTTCGCACCAGCGGCAGTAGGAAATTGGCATAGAGAGCGTTTTAGCTCACGCGTAGCAGTTCGCTCACTATAAATTTTTCGGTAAGGTGCGACGGCAGCGTTTCGCTTCGCCACTTTTTCTGGATTCATTTCAACGGATGTACTAGCTGCAAAGGGCGCACGTATGTACAAGTAAGCATTAAAGTGCTGCATCGCCTCTTTGTAAATGGGCGAAATATACTCGTATTGCTCCTCGTAGAGTGCTTCTTTTGCAAAGATGTGTCGTTTTTCCTCAAAGGATAAATCCACTTCTACAATTGCCCCTTTGCGAGTCGCAAAACGGTAAATTTCTTTCACCAATGGAATCGCTAAAGTTGTGGTCTGTATGAAAAGCTTATCTTTTGGCTGTATTTCTAGGGAGTAATCCACCAGAAGTTGTGCATATTTTTCTAGCATTGTATTTTGTCTATAATTTAGCTCGTAATCAACAAATTCTGAATACTTGTCTTGCTTTTTTTTAGATATTTCACCTTCATATACTTTTTAGTCTATGCCTATAAGAAAAGAAATTTTTTCTGCGAAAAAATTCGAGAAGTTCTTGGGACAGAAATAAAAATTTCCAAAAAAAGGGTCTAAGAGAGCGTTCAGATATATCTTGTAGAAATACAAACCTGCTTCCAAATTGTTCGTGATCCATTCAAAGCTGCCTTTTTTATTGCTTCTCACAATAGCATGCTGGTCATTGGCGGTTTCTTAGTGGGTTTTAAAGTTTTGCAAACCACTGGTATTCAAGAGAAAAGCAAGACGCAAACGGGCTAAGCCAGCAATTTCTTATTTAGGATTTAGCAATGTCATTTTTTGCTCTAAACTGCAAGTACAATTCCCAAATTCGGGTTCAAAAATGACATTTCTTGCTCCCCGATTGGTAAAATCTTCCACATGAGAAATTGCTGGGGCTAAGCAGGAACTGCTTTTACTTTCATCCTAATTATAAATGAAGAAGGGCTTCATTATTACAAATGAAGCCCTCTTCTTTTAATCGGACAACTTTACAAAGAATACTGTAGCTATTGTTCTCCTACTGTCAGTGTTCTTGTTTTTGTAATTACACCATCTGCTTCTAGGCTGTAGTAATAGTTGCCGCTAGCGTAGTTCATCAATGATACGCCTATTTCGCTTTCGCCTCGGTCTAGTACGCCAATTGATTCCATTAACTTTCCGCTGGCAGAATAAATATTCAATACAGCATTTTGGATATCATTTGCTACAAAAACGGGGATGCTAGTAAACTTAGCAGAAGGATTAGGGTAATTTTGACTGAGACGTAAATTGGTAAGGCTAGCTGGAGATTTAGTTTGATTGATTCCAAGTGATTTACCATTGCCGCCCTTGTCCTCTTCTTCTTTATCAGAAGAACCTTCAATAGGGCGCTCAGCATTTTTTTCTCTGATTACTTGGAAATCCTCGTAGCCTTTTCTGACTGCTTTTACTTCCCAATCGAAACTAAAGTTGCCAGTTCCGTTTTTTAACTCTTTTACTTTGAAACCTCTGGTTGTCTTCTCTACAACGGCTAAACCATAGGTATCTGCATCGTTGGGTGTTGTCATCACTGTCATGTCATTCGCATTGATTACTAATTGAAAATGCTCTGAAAACTCGACAAAAATTTCACCGTTCACCAGAGTAGCTTGTCCTCGTTCGTAAGCTGCTGCTTCTGGACCCTCCAGACTGGCATACCAAATTTCTTGATCTGTTTTGGTCGGGTGATCCATACGGAAGTTTTTGATATCACCGTATATCACGCCTCGACCGGAACTATTGACGTAGATGCCTGCCTGATTGGTTTCAGCATTGTCATAAACTGCTACGTATCCATTTCCAGCATTGCTGGATAGTGCAGATATTCTAACATTTCTCCTGCCGTATCCATAAGTGGTCATGATTCCAGTAGCACCATCGCCTGGTGCATTTATTAAGGTTCTCAGGTATCCATTATCATTTACGCTCGCAATATTGGATTTTACCTCCAAGTCGTAATTAGGAGAAGATACATCAATGCCAAGAAAATCGTAGGTGTAAAGTCGATTGCTTCCATTGGTATAAAACTGAGCAGATAATAAAGTGGATAGCGATACAAGTACTAAGGTCAAAAATAAATTTAAAATTTTCATAATGAGAAATTTTAGTGAATTGAATGATTATTTCAATCAGTTAAATTCTGATTGTTTACACCCTTGAATACACAGAGCCGCAGAACGTGAACAGGCAAGTGTGATTTTTTTCAAATAAAAAAAGCCCTGAGCGAAAAATCCACTCAAGGCTTTTACTTTTTTGAATTTATGTATCAAAAAACTGCAAGAACAGTTTTTCAATGTTTAATTGAAAAGGGAAATCCATTCTGCATGCCGTCCACTCAAGAATTTCTATTGTGACGAGTGTCTCTCAAACGCCTGGCACTTCAAGCATTTTAGATGACAGGCATTGGCTCGAAGCTAATGTCCGTCCATGGCTCAAGTTGATAATATTCAACACCAGTCTGTCATTTATAGTCATCTTGCCACCACCAACTTTTCCACTAAAATTTGATCCTTCGTTCGCAATTGTATCCAATATATGCCACTATTCAATTCGTGTAAAGGGATTTCGATTTGCTGCCACTCCTTAGATGAAGTATTGCCATTGGTTATATTTTTTATTAAACGTCCATTAGCATCGTACAGACCGATAGCCACTTTCCCTTCCGTGGGTATTTGATATTGCATGTTGATGCTTTCGCTAGCTGGGTTTGGATAAAGATGTAGGCTAGTTGCCTGATGAATGGTAGTGGTACGATCTTCAAGTGGCAAAGCAGTATTTGGGGTACAGCTTTCTATTGTAGCAGTAAAATTCGACCCATTTTGCGCATGGAAGCCTACTGCTAGGGTGATTTGCTGCCCTGCTTGGAAGGTGGCATTGATGCTCGGCGCTACCACTGCTTGCGAAGTAATGCTATTGGAAGCACGATAGATACTACCAATGAGGGGTGCATCATTGATGTTGCGGTCGGTTTGGCAGTTACCGCCTGTGCATTCGTCTTGCACTTCGATCTCAAGTATTTGACCGCAGCCACAGTCATCTGTTGCCGTCACTGTATAAGTACCTGCACTAAGGTTGATGAGGTCTTCGCTCATTGCGCCATTCGACCATTCGAAGTTGAGATTTTGTTCTGAGTTGCTCACTATTAGATTGATGAGGCCATCATTGCCTTGGCAGCTTTCTTCTTCCACATTGGCGTTGATGCTGATGTTGCTACTGACGCAAGGACTAGCTATTTTTTGCTCTGCACAGGCCAACGCGGCTGCCTCGTTGAGTATGCCGCCTGATCGCACATCAATCCCGATATTATCTACACTACTGATGATGCAATCTTTAATTTGAATAGCATTCAGGGAAGGATAGTAAGCTTTAATCATGGCGGCTACCCTTGCTACTGCTGGCGCAGCTAAAGAAGTCCCTGCCAATACACTAAAAGTGGAGTCAGAAGTAGTCGTTTCTACAAATCCTATGGCAGCTAAATCCACCTTATCACCAAAATTGGAATATTCAGATAAGATTGGATTTTGACCAAAATAATCTGTTTCATAAGCCCCTACGGTGATAATATTGGAATTCTCCTCGGCTAGGTTTGCTGGATACTTTGAAATGTTGTTATTGTTTTTTCCAGTATTGCCTGCCGAAGTAACAATGAGTACATCATTGCACTGGGCATAATCTAGTGCATCCTTTAGTAAGGTGGGAAATTCGCTACTTTCAAATCCCCAACTCAAATTGACAATATCTGCCCCTTGGTCAACGGCATAGTAAATACCACAAATGGCATCAAAAAGTGTACTGACATCATTCTCAAAAAATTTTATATTCATCACATCCAATTGAATGTCATTTGGAAATTGATCTACTAACACGCCATTCACTGCCGTTCCGTGTTCATCCAAATCATCTGGATCACTGTCGTTATTAATCAGATCAATGCCTATGCTGCCTACTGTATTCAATGTACAATTACTGCTATTGTCATAGTTCCAGAGCACATTTTCAAATTTAGGATGTAAGGAGTCTATACCAGAGTCGATAGTAGCAATAATCACATTTCCAATAGTCGAGCCATTCGGAATATAAGTACTGTTTCCATAAGATTGAGCTGGTCCTGTTCCTTCCGTAGAGCTAGCAGTCGTTTGAATCGGTTCTCTGTAAAAAGTATTGAAATATTGCTGCAAATAGACGCCTTTTCCACTCCCATCTTGTCCGAAACTTGCCCAACTCACTACCATATCACGATCTGCATCCATTGCAATATCAGGGCGGTCTTGATCGTTCATGGTTTCTGTATTCACTAAAAATTCAGTACCTACTGATGTGCCATCAATATCAAATCTTTGGGCATATATCCCTGTACCCGAACCATCTTGACCACCACTTTTCCAAGCAATTAGGAAACGTCCATCTTCATCCATCCCTACCTTAGGTAAACTCTGAGCGCCCACTGTAAAGGTATTGACTCGAAATTCTGATCCTAATGTTGCTCCAAAACGATCATAGCGTTGTGCGTAGATACCTGCTAAATCACCATCTTGTCCTTCACTTTCCCAAGTGACTACAAAATTGCCCACTTCATCCATCGCTACTGCCGGGCGAACCTGTCTAGCAGTTGTGTAGGTATTGATTCTAAATTCAGTACCCTGTGGAGTGCCGTTTTTATCGTAACGTTGGCCGTATATACCATAGTTGTCTCCATCTTGGGCGAGACTTTGCCAAACGACTACAAAATCTCCTTCACTACTCATGGCGACATCAGGGTTTTCTTGTGAAAAAGTAACGTAGGTATTGACCTGAAATTCTGAACCTATCGCCACTCCTGTTGGTGAATAAAGTTGCCCAAAAACGCCGAATCCTGTAGGATCATCTTGCTGGTTGCTGCGCCAAATGACTACAAATTGACCAGCATCATTCATGGCTATAGCTGGACGATTTTGATTATTGGTTGTATAAGTATTGACTCGAAATTCTGATCCTAATTTGATGCCATTTTTACTAAAGCGCTGAGCATATACACCATTTCGATCGCCATCTTGACCATCTGATTCCCAAACTACTGTGAACTGTCCTGCTGCCGCCATTGCTATGTCCGCCCTATTTTGGTTATCGGTAGTGTAGGTATTGACGGCTATCTCTGTTCCTTGTCTTACACCATAAAAATCATAACGTTGGCAATAGATTCCTCTTTGATCGCCATCTTGCCCCAAACTGCTCCAAACAACTGCAAAATTGCCTGTTTCATCCATAGACATTGCTGGTAGGTCTTGTGTATTGGTGACAAAAGTATTGGCTTGCAGTTCTTCTAAAGTATCCAAAGAGGTGGGTAGCGAAATGACATAGTTGTAGCCAGTGGTATCTTGCCGACCATTGGAAGAATCAGCGACTCTTTGCCGTTTAGTTTCTGTTTCTATAGGATTGGCAGTGGTCCAAACTTCAATGTTTTGTGTGGTGCATTCACAGGTTCGAAAATCACTAGCACCAATGCCATTTTCTGCTCTGATATCTGCTTTTTCTTGTTCCGTTGCTCCTTCTTCATATTGCACAATGAATTCATTGGCTTTTCGCTGACCTTCCCCATCGGATGCACCCGCAGTACTTTCTTTGAAGTCGCAAAGCTGCCAATCCTCTGGGTTTTCGGGAAGTTCGTGCGCAGAAATTTGAGCGGTGGCTATACCTGGCTGATTAACAATCAAATCTAAACTATCCCACAAACGGATATAGACTTCTTGTCCTGCATCGCTTGGATTTATATCTACAATCAACACATTGGGCTTTTCTCCTAAATACGAGCAACTAATGGTATCCATTGCATTGTTCGGACATCCGAAATAAGCTTCCCCATAGAGCCGAATATTCGTAGCAGAATCTTTGCGAATCAAGAAATTACCTGTACTCGGTACAATGGCTTTGAACCACACATCTTTGCTACCAAAAGTATTGGCACAATCTCCATAAGGACTATCTGTGCTCCCTGCTCCGTCCAATACGACTTCTCTGCCATCAATGCCACAAGGATCAACATTCATTGGGAGTAGAATGGCATCTACGCAGTCATCATTCTCCAAACAAGCACCTGTTCCACCACTACAGAAAGTAGCAAAGTCATCATTGGTTAAAGCTGGATTGTTTTGTATTTCTACTGTAATGTTGCAGTAAGTGGAAAGTTCGCCTGGAATGCAGCCAGACAAATTGTTATCATTCAGGTAAAGTGTATTGAGGCTCGCTAGCTGGCTTAGTTCAGAAGGAATTTCTCCTGATAAATTATTTTGACTTAAATCCAAATAGGTTAATTGATCTAGGTTTTCTAAACTTATCGGAATGCTACCATCAAAATTATTTACGGACAAGTCCATCTCTCTGAGCGGTGTCAGTCCTCCTAATGTAGTCGGTATATTACCCGAAAGATTGTTGTTATTGAGCCACAAGATTTCAAGACTAGATAAGTTGGAAAATTCGAGTGGAATACTTCCCGTAAAATTATTGTTGTATAATTCCATGCGTTCCAGTTTAGATAGCTGCCCTAGTTCTTTGGGAAGGGTATCTGACAAACTATTTTCATATAGCTCAAGTATTACTAAATCGCTCAAATCACCGATGGACGTAGGAATTGAGCCAGTGATACTTCCACCACCACTATTCAAAGCAATTCTTTCTACACATCCATCGGTATTTAAGAAAATACCACTCCAAGTATTAATAGGATCATTTAAGTTCCAACCAGTTCCGCTGATGGAATTTTGTAAATCCACTAAGACTAAAGAATCGCGCTGCCGACAGGAAGACGTCCCAGTACATTGGCAAACGGCATTGATAATGTCGTTAGTCGTACTAGAATTACCATCATCACAAGTTGCACCAATTTGATTTTCACTGTTGCAGAAACGGCTAAAGTCACCTTGCCAGGGGAGTTGAGGATTGTTGGAGAATCTATAATCTATGCTACAAAACTGACTAAAAGAACTAGGAAAGCAGCCACTCAATTGGTTGTTATCTAGGTAAAGATTGGTCAAATTTAACAAATTGTCCAACTCGACGGGGATAGCACCACTCAATTGATTGGAGAACAGCCAAAGTTGACTTAGATCTTGCAAATTGCCTAATTCACTAGGGATGACACCACTCAACTGATTGTTAGAAAGATAGAGTTTAGTCAAACTCTGTAGATTACCTAGCTGAGTAGGTATAGTCCCACTCAATTGATTGGATAGCAGCCACAACTCTCTCAAATTTTGTAAATTACCCAACTCACTTGGAATAGTGCCACTAAATTGATTGTTGTGCAGCATAATGAAAATAATATTCTGCAAGTTCCCCAATTCACTTGGAATAGAACCATTGAATTGATTGCCATAACACCTAATCTGAGTCAGATTTTGCAAGCTGCCTATTTCACTAGGGAAAAAACCACTCAATTGATTATTATAAAGATATAACAACTCTAATTGCTGCAGATTTCCTATTTCGGCTGGAATAGCACTACTTAGCTGATTAGCAGAAAGTCGAAGGTCTCTCAAATGAGCAATATTTCCAATGCTACTAGGAATGGTACCAATTAAATTATTGCCGTCTAAATTAAGCACCTCTACGCAGCCCCCATTATCCACACTTACGCCATACCACGTACTCATTGGTAGGACTAAATCCCAGGTGTTGACCCAATTGCCACCATTGGTAGCATTGTATAGATCAACGAGGGCAAGAGAATCAGCAGTAGGATTGCAAGTTGGACAACAATTGGAAAATCTTCGTCCGAAAACATTTGTTATATCATCTAATGGTTCATAGCTATCCCAAGCGACCACATAATTGCAGCTTTTATTTTTGGCCACAGCTGGCCAAGATTGGCTATTGGCCGTGCTTACATTGACTCGAAACTCGCCTTCTAATTGAATGCCATTGCGATCATATTTTTGTGCGTATATTCCATTCCCTGAACCATCTTGTCCTTCACTCTGCCAAGCCACTACAAAACAGCCATCGTAGTCCATTGCAATAGATGGATTTTGTTGATCCAGTGAAGTGTAAGTATTAACGAGAAATTCACTACCTATTTTATTGCCATTTGGGTCGAATCGCTGTCCATATATGCCCAGTCCGCTGCCATCTTTTCCTTCGTCGTTCCATACGACTACAAAATTGCCAACAGAATCCATTGCTATTTTGGGGGCGTAATAACTAGTACTGCCCAATGGTGCGGTATTGACCTGAAATTCACCACCAATTTTAGTTCCACTTGCGTTGTATCGTTGGGCGTAAACTTTATTCGTTCCTTCATGAACGATGACGAACTTACCACTGTAGTCCATCGCCACTGAAGGATTGCTTTTGAAACTCGTCATATCGGTATTGACCTGAAATTCAGTACCAATTTTGTTTCCATTTGCATCCAATCGTTGCCCCAGTATGTCATAGTCATCGGTAAGAAAATTCCTCCTTTCCCACACGACTACTGCATTGCCATTGACGCCAATAGCAATGTCTGGTTCGGATTCTTCGTAGTCTGCACCACTGCTCACATTTACCTGAAAATCGCTGCCTAGTTCATTGGCGTTGCTATCGTAGCGTTGGGCAAGAATGTCTTTTGGCTCGTCTTGAGATTCATCGGTCCAGACAACTGTAAAATTCCCATTTGGGCGCATTGCTATGGCTGGATAACCAAACCCATCACCAATGTAAAACCTGCCTCCTTGCGCAACACCATTGCTGTTGTAGCGTTGCCCATAGACTAAATAATCAAGGGTACTAAATAAGTACTCTTCCCATACCACCACAAAATTGCCATTTTGATCTATTCCAATATCCACATAGGATTGGGATTCAAACTGAGGATTAGGCACTTGAAATTCTCCTCCTAGTGGCTGCGCAACACTGCCTATTGTAGAAAGCAGAAACAGTAAAAGTGCAAAGATGCTGGTGTATCTTAGATTGGATAATTTCTTTTCTAGCTTTGAATTGAGGAAAATTTTTGTCTTGAGATAGATCATTGTATTTTGTTTATAGATTGTGAGCATTCCTTCCAAAACATTTTTTTAAAGCAGCTTCTACTGTACAATGATTGACCAAAGTGACTTTCACGTAGAAATAAAAAAGATTTAGGAATGAACTGTAATTGTACAAAATGAAAGGCATTTCAAAAATACCTTTCACTTAATTAGTTCGTGTACAAGATGGAAGGCATTTCAAAAATGCCTTCCATCGCCTTTAATTTTTACTTGTTTTGTATTAGGTAATGAAAGAAGCTGTTTTTTGAAGTTGATACAGCTTTCCGAAGTCTCCAGAACTTCGGAAAGCTGGCTCATGCAGCAGTTCCTGCTGTTTTCTATTTCGTTAAAATCATTTGTTTGGTCGCTATTATTTGTCCATCTACTACTAATGTGTAGAAGTAATTGCCATTGCTCAGCGTATTAGCATCTATTTCTAGCTGCCCTGCACCAGTATGCTGAATAGTAATTTCTTTGATGATACTGCCATTGGTGTCGGTGATGCGTAGGCTGCTTTGTGTTGTGCCTTCTGGAATAAAGTACGGTATGCTGGTAATCCCTTGAAATGGATTTGGTGCATTCTGAGCAAGCGTCGCTTGTTTGCGCAGAGCATTGGTATCGTCCAGTTGCACACTGCGATGTTCTACAGCAGTTTGTAAAAGTGCCTTTAATTCGGCTACTTCTGCTTTGAGTGCATCCATTTCGTTTTGCATTTGAGTATTATTGGTGATGCTTTCTTCTAGTTCTACTTTTAGCTCCTGAATGGCTTTGATGGCAATGACGCCAAACTTATTGTAGGAAATCCCTTTGATGCCATCTTTTTCTACTACTACATTTGGAAAAAGCGCTTCTGTTTCTTGTGCAATAAAACCAACAGCAAGTCGATTGAGGGAATCTCTATTAAAGGTAAATTGCGAGGGCTTCAATTGTAGGACGCGATCCAGTACAGGAGAAAGTCCTGCTATGTTGGATTTCAAAGATTCATCCGAAGATTCAACATATTCTCCTGTTCCATCCAAAATGAAAGCAGTCAAATCTCCTTCAAAGGCAAAATTGTAATCATCTGCACCATCTACATAGGTGTTCCAGATACTACCATCATCATCCTCCAATGTGATTCCATTGTTCGAAAAGGAACCGGCTTGTTGTACATGTAATCTGGAGGAGGGCGCAAATTCACCAATTCCCAAATTACCTGAATTATTGAGGACCATTTGGGTGGCTCCTCCTATCTGAAAACGAACATTTTCCTGTCCATTCAGCAGCAGCCAACCAAATTCATTGGTATTGGATACAAAAAGATCAAGTCCATTGTAATTTAAAAAAGCTGGAGACGCACTGCCATCCCTGAAATTTAAACTAGATGTGGTCAATTGAGTGCTAAACTGCGCACTTCCATCGAAGACAAAAAGTAAATGGAGAGAGCAGCAAATTGCAAGTGTCTTTAAAAAATTCATAATAAAACATTTTTTGGTTAAAAAAATAATGATGCTTTGATGATGTCCAAACATGGAATCATGAAAGCATTTCAGCTTTTGCCAGAAAGGCAGTAAATCGGTAGGTGGGTAAAGATATAAGTAGGATGGACGGTCTATCGGTAACGGTTTTGGTCAGATATATCATGGTCTGTATTGCACCTAAAATTGATCGTCATCGCTCGAATGATGATTTGGAGTAAAAGTGTTTGGACAAAATTAAATAATCGTACACTGAACGGATAACAATTATATTGCATGCGTTCGATATTCCATTGGCGTCTTTCCAAACTTTTCTTTGAAGCAGAGGATGAAGTAACTGCTACTCCCGAAGCCCACCTGATAGGCAATTTGCTGTACTTCTAAACTACTGTGTAGCAATAAGTCCGTTGCTTTTTCTAAGCGAATGCTACGAATGAAAACAGAAGGAGAAATATCCAAAGCTGCTTTCATTTTGCGGTACAAATGAGCTGGATGAATGTCTAGTTCCTTTGCCAAGCAGGCAACATCAATGTCATTTTGAGCAGATAGTTGTTTTTTTACGATACAACTGGCTTGTTGGATAAAATTCTGGGTATTCATTTGTTTGGGAATTCAAATTGGATACAGAAGTGAGTGACCTGTTTTACACTTGGGACATTTATGAGCAATTTGCAACTCTTTGTTCGTCAATTAATTCCTTCCAAAGGAAAACGGGAAGACTTTTGAAACTTCAAAAGTCTGACGTTCATACTCTTAGAGCATGTTTGGAGCAGGATTGAACGGTAAATCAATAGTTTGCGGTTTTGACGAAGAAAATCATAGGGACTTTATCGGGATAAACGAGCTATGATTTTCAAAGTCAAGTTCGTAAAATGTTGGTTTACAGGAAGATAATG
>JBCCRX010000070.1:0-20476 GCA_039201015.1 Bacteroidota bacterium
CAACGCCAATCTTTATATCGAAAATCGCTTACCCAACTATCAATTATTTTTAGATGCCCGTGCGAAAATGACCATCGGAACGGATAGCTTGACTTCCAATTGGCAGCTTTCGGTCTTGGATGAATTGAAGACAATCGCCAAGTATCAATCTTATATCCCAACGGAAACGCTCTTGGAATGGGCAACCCTCAATGGCGCAGAAGCTTTGGGTTTTGAAGCAGATTTGGGAAGTATTGAAGTCGGAAAATCGCCTGGTTTGAATTTATTGAGTGAAACGGAGATCAGCGCAGATACGAAGGTGCGGAAGTTGGTTTGAGGAACTATTATCGAATCAAAACCACCTCGCCCTCCAACAGCTTGCTGCTGCCGTCCACATAATTAATTTTAGCAACAAAGACAAAGACGGCTGGATTCATAAAATCACCACTTTGGGCGCGACCGTCCCAACCCAAACTTTCATCATTCGGCGCAAAGGCATTTTGTTGGAAAATGAGATGTCCCCAGCGGTCGAATATTTGTAGGTATTCGATTTCTTCTACGGCTTCATTGGACGTTTGTAGATAGAAGAAATCGTTTCGATTGTCGCCATTGGGAGAAAAGGCATTGGGTGAGTAAATATCTTCTTTTAGCTCTACAAAAACGGTGATTTCATCGGTTGCCACGCAGCCTTTGTCATCTTCTATCCGAATGCTATAAATGGTAGTATTGAGGGGCTGCACCAATTGAGACAAACACAAATCATCCAAGCAGGCTAGGCTATCCTTGCCGCTGGAAGTCCAAGTAGCGATACTACTAATTGTCCCGTTCAAAATTGCATCCAAAGTAACGGATTCACCAAAAGAAATAATGCGATCTTCGCCCAAATCAACGGTCAAATCGAAAGCAGGTAGAATCGTAATGGTGCTGTCCCATTCACAGCCCTGCGCGTCTTGAATCCGAACAATATAATCGCCAACTTCCAGTCCAGAAAAGTTACTGCCCGTCGTGAATGCGCCTTCGTTCAGTGCATACACATAAGGTGGTGTTCCTCCCACCACTTGACCAATGGTGATGTTACCCAAGTCGCTGCCCTCGCAATTGGGTTGTTGTATATCAAGGTTGGCATTGTTGACACCAGCTATGTCTTCTGAAATTGTGATGCTGTTCTCAGCCGTACAACCTTCCAATGTTTGGATAATGACTTGATAAGTACCGCCCGATGCAATCTCCAATTCTTCCGCACTGCTAATCGTATCGCCACTGCTGATCCATTGAATGCTGTTGATCGTCCGATTGCTTTCCACACTCAATGTGAGGTCGGTAAATTCACAACCAATGGCATCCGAATCAGACAAAATATTGACTTCCACTTCATCAATGCTCAGGTTCAGTGTGACGATGCTATCGCAGCCATTGACAGCAACTAAGGTATCGCTGTAAACGCCCGCTGCGTCTAATATTTGTGTGCCAAATTGGAAAGTTGTACCTGGACAGATAGATTCGTTGAGATTCGTTCGAGCGGCATCATTGACATTCAAAGTCAAAGTGATCGTGCTATCGCAGCCATTGATTGCCGTCAAAGTATCTACGTAAACACCCGCGACATTGAGCATCTGATTGCCAAATTGAAAACTTTCGCCTTCACAAATAGTCCTAGCAATATCTGCTTGAGAGGATTTCAAAATGCTCAAGTTCAAAGTCACCGTGCTATCGCAGCCGCTTGGTGTCGTGAAAGTTTGACGAAAAGTGCCAGAGGTGTTTAGTATTTGATCGCCAAATTCGTAGGTTTCTTGATCGCATATTTCCACATCGAATGTCGTTTCAATTAAATCCGTCACCGCCAAATCCAGCAGCACGATGCTATCACAGCCATTTGTAGCACTCAAAGTATCGCTATAAATGCCCGCCGCATTCAAAGTTTGATTACCAAATTGGAAAGTTGAGCCTGGACAAATTTGCGCCATAATCGTATCGCGCAATAGCTCTTCGACGCTTAGATTTAAAGTGATAATACTGTCGCAGCCGTTCGTCGCATTTAAAGTATCGCTATAAATGCCCGCCACACTCAAAGTTTGATTACCGAATGAAAAAATAGAGCCTTCACAAATTTGTGCTTCTATTGTATCACGCGAGATATTTTCGACCGTTAAATTCAAAGTGACGACACTATCGCAGCCCCCAGCAGTGCTCAAAGTATCTACATAGATTCCTGCTTGATCTAATGTTTGTGTTCCAAACTGGAAAGTCGTGCCTGAACAGATTGACTCGTCTATATTTTCTCGAATAATATCTTCAATGCTCAAACTCAAGATGACAATGCTATCGCAGCCCTCAGCAGTGCTCAAAGTATCTGTGTAAATGCCTGCTTGATCTAGTGTTCTTGTCCCGAATTGGAAAGTTGCGCCTGTACAGATAGCTGCGTCTATATTTTCTCGAATAATATCCTCAATGCTCAAATTTAAAGTAACAATGCTATCGCAGCCATTGGGAGTGCTTAAAGTATCTGTATAAATGCCTGCTTGATCTAGTGTTCTTGTACCAAATTGGAAAGTCCTACCTGAGCAGATAGCTTCATCTATATCTTCTCGAATAATATCCTCAATGCTCAAATTTAAAGTAACAATGCTATCACAGCCATTCGCAGCACTCAAAGTATCCACATAAGTACCCGCTTGATCCAGTGTTCGTGTACCAAAGTCAAAAGTCGTGCCAGGGCAAATTGAGCCTTCTATATTTTCTTGGATAATATCGTCAATGCTCAAATTCAAAGTAACAATGCTGTCACAGCCATTCACCGAATTCAAAGTATCTGTGTAAATGCCTGCTTGGTCTAGCGTTCGTGTACCAAATTGGAAAGTTGTGCCTGGACAGATTGATGCGTTCAAATCTTCTTGAATAGCGTCTTCTATGCTTAAATTCAATGTGATAATGCTATCGCAGCCTTCCGCAGTCGTTAGCGTATCTCTATAAATACCCGATTGATCTAGCGTTCGTGTACCAAATTGGAAAGTCGTGTTTGGACAAATTGATTCATTCAAATCTTCTCGAATCGCGTCTCTTATGGCTAAGTTTAACGTAATAATACTATCACAGCCGCTAGCAGCAACCAAGGTATCGCTATAAGTGCCTGCTGCGTCTAAGATGTTTGTGCCAAATTGGAAAGTTTCGCCTGGGCAGATCGCTTCGTTTAGGTCTGCTCGGATCGCATCTTCCACCACCAAGTTCAAAGTAACGATGCTATCACAACCATTGCTTGATTGGAAATTTTCTTCAAATTCTCCACTGGTGTTTAAGCTCTGTGTGCCCAATTGAAAGCTCTGCCCTCGACAAATTTGCGCCGCAATCGTATCGCGCAATACGTCTTCGACGGTCAGATTTAAAGTAACGATGCTATCGCAGCCATTGCTTGCTTGAAAATTTTCTTCAAATTGTCCGCTAGCATTCAAGGTCTGTGTGCCAAATTCAAAGCTTTGTCCTTGACAGATTTGTGCGGCAATCGTATCGCGTAATATTTCGCTGACAGTCAAATTCAGCGTGACAATACTATCACAACCATTGACTGTTTGAAAATTTTCTGTGAATTGCCCAGCAGTTGTCAGGTTTTGTGTACCCAACTGAAAGCTTTCTCCTTCACAAATTGTATCGCTTATTGCCGTTTGGAAAACTTCATTGACCGTAAGATTCAGAACCGTCACTACACTATCACAGCCTTGAGTAGAAGCAATTACGGATGTGTAAAAACCAGTCGTAGTACGATCTGCGCCGTCGAAGAAAAAACTTTGTCCTTCGCAAATGCTTTCCGTGAAAGTGTCTCTACTGGGCGTGATGACAGATAGTTCGTAGATCAATGTGGTGTCGCAAATCAAGCTAGGATTGTCTAAAACTTCTGTATAAACACCTGGCTCACTCTCAAAAACACCGTCTATTTCGATAGAATCTCCTTCACAAATAGTAGTCGGGATGATGATTTCTTCTGCTGCGGGCGATAGCTGTATTCGAAAACGATCTTCGCTCAAATCGCCACAGATGCCCACATTGTCATTTTGTATATCGGTAAGGCGAGTGCCGACCAAGTTCTCAACCGCGTTTTCATCTGATAAGGCATAAGAATAGCCATAGACGAAATAGACACCTACTGGAAAATTATTCATATCTAGTTCATCCAATAAGGCTATCACTATTCCATTTTGGATAACTAAAAGGGTATAACCATATACAGTGTTATCTGGCGCGACATCTTCGTAAATAGGTTCTACCAACCCAAAATCTAGAAATCTACTATTAACACAATCTTCGATTGGAGGGAAATTATTGAAGATTTCACCCGCATCTGCCCCACAACAATCAAGCCCCGTTTCATCACAAAAAGTAATGCTAAAAGACTCAATAATACCCGCATCGGCAGGTGGCGGAAAGGAAAAATTTTGAATCCGCAATTGCCAAGTACCATTGGCTGAACCTGTATCAAAATCTTGCAAGCAATTATCTTCTGTTGGATAGTAAGTACCCGCAAATGCGCTACCAAAGCCGTTCCAACCTAGATCAAAATTACTCCATACTTCCATCAAGCCTGGATCAGGAGCGGCTTGTCCGTCGGGAAAACACTGCACAAAATTCACATCCCAAGTCGAGCCAAAAGTACCATTTAAACTTCCACCAAATTCGACATAAGGACCAATCAGTGGAACGACCTGTCCAGCAGGAGAAACCAGTTCTACGGTCAGGTTCTGTATTCGATTGTGCCGAAATACGATGTTGACTGATTCCACACATTGCGAGCCACTTAGGTCATCATTGTCCAAGCCCTGAACAATGTATTCGAGCGAGCCTGTAAAATCAGTAATTGGAATGGTAAGAGGGCAAGCGGTGCAGCCGCAGCCTTGCGCTTGCAAATAGGAAGGCAGCAAAAAACAAAAGAAGAACAGCGAAAGGCAATAATTTTTTAGTATCCTCAAAATATAATCGGTTGCGCTTTGAACTTGGGCAAGTGTGTTTGGTATTCCTAAATTTTACGAGATACAGAACGTTTATTCTACTAATTTATTCCTACCTTAACAAAAGGGACGATTGAAATTTTAAGACTAAGCAATAACATTTCTACAAATTTTCTATTTTTGAGATTTTTCGTACCAAATTTAAACAAAATGAATCAAGAACAACAAGAACAGTACATTAAAACCAGAGTTGATAATCAAATAAATTGGCTAGATAGAAAAAGTAGCTTTAATCAAAAGCGTTATAAACTTTACAGAACTTTAGTCATAATTCTCTCTATAAGTTTGCCTTTTCTAACAGGATACGCAGATATGGAAAAATATGGTCCTTATATTAAGTTCGGAGTAGGTGTGATAGGTGTAATTATTGCTGTGATAGAAGGTATAATTGTACTTCAAAAACACCAAGAAAATTGGGTACAATATCGTGCAACTTGTGAGACTTTGAGACAAGAAAAAATGCTATTTACTTATAAAGCAGGGGAGTACGCTAAATCAACAACGCCCTTTCAAGATTTTGTACTTAAAATAGAATCTATACTTGGCAATGAAAATAAGCAGTGGACTAAATATATAGTTCAAAATGAAGACGGTACAAATGCTTAAGTTATTAAAGTGAAAACCATACATGCTTCCATTTAGAACAGTACTGCCCGCAACAATTTATCCTTTCCAGATCAATCATCAGGATAAGTTGTTGTCCTTGGGCTCGTGCTTCACCGAAAATATTGGAAACCGTCTGCTGGAAGCGAAATTTGATATTTCCATTAATCCCTTTGGAATTTTGTATCACCCCATCGCGATTGCGCAGCATCTGAACCGCATCATCAACGACTTGCCTTTTCCAGAAGATGCGCTCTTTCAGCACGAATCTTATTGGTACAGCCATTTGCACCACAGTTCTTTTGTGGAGAAAAGCAAGGCAGACTTACTAGATTTGATTTTGCAAAAAGACGAAGCTACCAAAAACCACCTATTGAATAGCAATCGAATCATACTCACTTTCGGTACAGCAAAAATTTATCATCATTTGGAATGGGACGGCGTGGTGGCCAATTGCCATAAGCTGCCGAGGAAAGCCTTTGAGGCACGCCTCCTGAAGGTAGAGGAAATTGTAGAATTGTATCTGCCTCTTTTGGAGCAATTGTGCCAAAAGAGAGAAGTACAGCTTATTTTTACTTTAAGTCCTGTGCGCCACATTCGGGACGGCATCATCGAAAATCAGCGGTCAAAAGCCATTTTGCTGCTCGCTATACACGAAATATGTGATCAAATAAAACAAGCGCATTATTTTCCTGCCTACGAATTGCTGATGGATGATTTGCGCAATTATCGCTTTTATGAAGACGATTTGGTACATCCTTCCGAAGCTGCCATTGCTTATATTTGGAACTATTTTCAGCAATCTTTTTTCGATGACACAACAGCGGCACTTTTAAAAGAAATACAGATTTTGCAAAAAGCAGCGGCGCACAGAGCCTTTCATCCAGAATCTATCGCGCATCAAAATTTTCTGAAAAAACAATTGCAGAAAGTAGCGCAATTGAAAGAAAGGCATCCACATTTAGCACTAGAGGATTTGAAAACAGCATTCAAAATTTGAGTTATCATGAACAACCTATTTTTACAATTCGTGCCACTCCTGCTTACTTCACTTTCAGCACATTTTTCTGTGGCACAGACTTCTAGTTTTTTCTCTACAACGCATCCAATAGAACCCATCGAACAGCATTATAAAAGGCTAAGTTCCCTCAATCCCGCTGCTCAAAAAAATCATCCTTTGGATACGATTGCTTTTCAGAAAGAAAAATATAACAGCTATGCACTCATGTTCACCATAGCTGAACCCGCGTATCTAACTCGCTCTCAAATCCATCAAATGGTAGGTGCATTATCTTTTCCAGCTAATAGTTCAGAACAAACCAGAGCAGAATTGGATTTTTTACTAGAGCTAAATGAGAAAAGAAAACCAGAGACAATAGATCGCGTCAAGTATCTAGCCAAAATTGGTTATTGGCCAGCCAAAAGTCTATTGGAAAGTCATCCAGAGTACGCTTCCAATCTCAATCAGTTACTTTTTGAGTGTCAAGAAGTAGTCGGTGTGGATTGTACCATAGAAAACTATCCAATGACTACTGAACTTTTGAAAGGCATCACATTAGATATGCGCATTATGGAGTTCACAGCGAAATATCATCTTTTACGTGCTCGACCTTATCAATTGGAGGAGAGGTTGCAGCCACTACAAATCATGGGTTCGCCCTCTTTTGCTAGTGGACATACCCTTTGGGCATACATTCACGCCTATACTTTTGCAGAGTTGATGCCTGAAAGACGGGCAGATTTCTTGGAACTCGCTTATGAAATCGGCTTGTCTAGAGAAATCATGGGTATTCATTATCCCAGTGATGAAGAAGCTGCCAGACAATTAGCACACCAGATGCTTGCCTTAATGTGGCAAACGGAAAAATTTCAGCAAGATTTCAGCGCAGCGCAAGCAGAATGGAAGTAAAGAAGATACCTCTAATCAACTTCTACGATTAGCATAGAGTTTCCTTTTTTGCTTCTTTCGTTTTTTTGCCGCTTTCTTTACATTGACTGCGCCCTTACCAAAAAGCTGCGATTTTCCACGCTTGCTGGAGAGTTCCCCCCTGCGATTGACCTTGGCCGTCGCATTCTCACTAGCAGGACATCCTGCCTTTGGACTACAAGAAGATACCGCAAGACTGAAAAAAAACAAACACAGCAGCGGAAATATCGTTTTTATATATACTTTTCTCAATTTCATTCTCGTTATTTGCATTCCTCAAAAAAACAGTGCAATCTGAGAAAAGATTGCTCAAAGCCCTATATTTTAAGGGTTTTTTTGGGTAAAAAGGTTGTTTTTATTCCATTGAGCCTGTATTTTTGTGTTTAAATCTTTAATTAAAAATTTTTCAAATGAACAAAGGAGATTTGATTAGTAAAATCGCCGATAAGACTGACTTGTCGAAAGCACAAGCTTCTGATGCCTTAAATGCCGTTTTAGATTCTATTTCAGATGCGTTGAAGGAGGGTGATAAAGTTACATTGATTGGGTTTGGTACATTTTCTCCATCTCTTCGCAAGGAGCGTCAAGGAAGAAACCCTCAATCTGGTGCAACGATCACAATCCCAGCCAAAGTTTCTGCTAAATTTAAACCAGGTAAAGAGTTGTCAGAGGCAGTAGATTCTGAAGAATTAATCAAAAAGCTATCTTAGTAACATACACTACTTATTAGCATTTAATTCAAAAATAAATGGCAAACTGATTGGTTTCGGCTTGCCATTTTTCTGTTAATGATCGTATTGTCTTGCTCGAGCAGCCAACTCCTAATAGCTAATCGTCATCACCAATTATCTCCCTTCAATTGTCCTGCTCTCCATTCTTGATAGGCGTACAGCGCTGCCCCAATCGCACCTGCTTTGTTACGAAATTGTGCTATTTTTATAGGTATATGAAGGTCAATTTGATCTTCGTATTCATCAAATTTCTTACTGCCACCGCCGCCAAGTATAATTAGGCTAGGTGACATCAATCTATCCACTTGATGTAGGTATTCATTGAATCGTTTGCCCCACTTTTTCCAGGACAAATCTTCTGCTTGGCGCGTTTTATCAGAAGCATAGTGTTCTGCAATCATGCCCTTCATCTCAAAATGTCCGAACTCTGTATTGCGCAAAAGTTTTCCGTCTGTGAATACCGCAGAACCCAATCCAGAGCCAATCGTAATCAATATCGCGGTACCCAATGCACCCTTAGCAGCACCAAATTCCATTTCTGCAATTCCCGCTGCATCCGCATCGTTGACGGCAATTACTGGACAGCCCGTAGCTTCTCCCAAAAGTTCTTCTACATTCGTACCGATCCATTTCTTACTTACATTAGCAGCCGTCTTTGCTTCTCCTTTGATGATGATTGCTGGGAAACCCACTCCGATCAGTCCATTCTTCCATTTGTGCATTTTACAGAGGGTCTTCACGGCTTCCGCTACTGCTTTTGGAGTAGAAGGTTGTGGCGTATCGACTCGAAGCCGTTCGCTTAGCATCTCTCCTGTATGCACATCTACAACACCTCCTTTAATGCCCGATGCACCAATGTCAATTCCTAAAACTTGATTGATTTCCACGCTTTATATTTTTTAAACTAGGTATTAGGTATTAGGTATTAGGTATTAAGTGCTAGGTATTAAGTATTAGGTACGAAGCATCACAACTACTAGATGTTTATTGATCGTTTGCTATTTATCACCTAAGACTTACAACTTACTACCTACAACTTATCACTTACGACTTATTTAATGACAACAATCTCCATTGGAATATCTTCATCTGGTCGATTGCGTTGGTCTTTGCTTGCCTTTGCGATTTCTCCGATCACTTCCAGTCCTTCGATGACCTTCCCGAACACGGTATATTGTCCGTCTAAGAAAGGATAACCACCTTGCTCTTGATAGGCTTTTTTCTGATCTTCGGTGTAGGCGACGCCATTTCTGCGTTCTACGGTCTGGAGTACATTTTCTTCTACACTTGCTTTGCCGTGCACAATATAAAATTGGGAACCCGACGATTTGCGTTGCGGATTGACGCTATCGGGCGATCTTGCGGCTGCCAAAGCACCTCTAAGATGTACATTTTCTGCTAGCATTTCCGCTTCCACCTGATAACCTGGTCCGCCTGTTCCTAGCATTTGTCCAGCCACCGCACCTTTAGAATTGGGATCGCCGCCTTGTATCATGAAGCCATCAATCACCCGATGAAACAACAAACTGTCATAGAAACCTTCCTCTGCCAATTTGATAAAATTATCTCGATGTTTGGGGGTAGAATCAAACAATTGAATCAGCATATCGCCATAAGGTGTGCGCAGTTCTACCAAGCAAATTTCTGGTGCTTTGATGACAATATTTTTCTTGGCTATGGATTTCTTTTTGCCGTCTTTTGCTATCAATTCTACTTCATAGTTACCAGAAGCTAGATAGCGGTGAGAAGGTTCGCTGACTTTTGCCGTGTCGCCATCTCCAAATTTCCAAACGTAATTTTCTGCCTTCTCTGACTGATTTTTGAACTCAATAGTAGCGGGTGCCGTGAGTTCTTCTGATTCGTAAGTAAACAATGCAGTTGGGCCACAGCTCATCACAAAGAAAGCCAATAGCAGTAGGTATATAAAGTTTATTTTATTCATAGAAAATATAGGTTGACCAAATCATTTTCTTGCTAGTAAATACGCTCTCTTCTGACCTCTGTCTTCTCTTTTCTAACATCTATTCTTTTACTAATCCAAACGAATGCTATTAATGCGCACATCCTGCACTGGTCGGTTGCCGTTGGCCGTTTGCACGGCTGCAATTTTATCAATTACTTCCAAGCCTTCTACTACTTCGCCAAAGACGGTGTAATCATTATCCAAAAAGGGATAACCACCGATTTCTTTGTATAGATTTCGTTGCGTTTCGCTATACGTAATGCCTTTTGCTTGCGTAATATTGTCTAGCATAGCATCTGTTTGTGGTGTTCCTTGCACGATAAAAAATTGAGAGCCAGAAGATGCTCTTTGAGGATTGACACCATCGGGTCGTCTAGCGGCGGACAAAGCACCTTTGAAATGAGGCGCACCAATTTCAGCAGGAATAGTGTAGCCTGGCCCGCCATTACCCAAGGTCATATTAGGTGGCGCATTTTTAGAATTAGGATCACCACCTTGTATCATAAAATTGGACATCACACGGTGAAATAGTAAGCTGTCGTAATAAGATTCCTTCACCAACTTAACGAAATTATCGCGATGCTGTGGCGTACTATTGTATAGCTTTACTCGCATATTTCCGTAATCCGTAGCAATCACAGCATAGGTGGATTCGTTCGTATTACAAGCACTCAATAAGCTAGTAATCAGTAGTATAATGCAAAATAATCTCATGCTTCGTTTGCTTTGAAATATTCTATTATTTTCACTTTGAGCAGTCTTTCTTGCGCTTTCACGCCTTCGACTTCTATTGGCACTAAACTTTCGTAATGCGGCCAACCATCTGCATCTCGTCCCACAAATTCGTAGTAGCCATCTTCTCTCAATAGGCTACAAATCGCGATGTGCATCAAATCTTGCTTCTCCTCCTTGGTGAAAGTATCTTGGACACGTCCCAATTCTTGAATACCTACTAAAAAAAGAATAGCATTCAAATCAGGTAGATGATCTTTACCCATACTGTCTTTCACGATGTGCTGCACCCTCAGCCATTCAAAATCCAATTCCCAATCTTCCATTGTTTGAGATAAAGTGGTCATTGATGAAATATGAATATTGGCTTTGGTAGCTATCCTTATTTGCGGGCGCAAAGATAAGGAACGCGACCCAAATAATTGTTAAGTTTTTTGCAAATAGGTTCTAAATAGACTTGATGCGTTATTGAAAATCAAGGAGTTATGAGAAGAAATTAGTAGTAATTTGTCAAATTTTGAAAATTTAATAAATTGTGTCCGCTTACAAAAAACTGATTATCAACTATTTAATTTCTTAGTGAATAGAATTGCAACGCATCAACTCTAATGATTTCATTTGGTCAAGTGCTCTAAAAAAGCTAGCGTCAACTATGGTCGTCTAGAGTCATTCTAACTATAATGTGTTTGCAAGTGTAAGACAGAAAGCGTATATTTATCACCAACTAATCCATAAATGATGAATGATTTAGTGAGTGCCATATTGGAAAAACCCAATGCAAAAATCATAGTAGAAAAGGTCAATCGGGAACTAGAGGCGGAGTTGACCAAGCGTCAAGCATTTTATGAAATGATAGACCAAGACACCAAAGCAGAATTTGTGAATGGGGAAGTTTTGTTTCATTCGCCTGTGAAAAAGCGGCACAATGATGCGGCGGGTCATTTGTATAATCTATTGAAGCCCTTTAGCAGCTTGATGAAATTAGGTTATGTAGGCTTCGATAAAATTTTGGTGAGCTTGACACGTAATGATTACGAGCCAGATGTCTGCTTTTTCCGACAAGAAAAGGCGAAAGATTTCAAGGCAGATCAAATGATCTTTCCTATACCTGATTTAGCGGTAGAAGTCCTCTCCTCCAACGAGCAGCACGACCGTGTCACCAAATTTGAAGATTATCAAGAACACGGCGTTCAAGAATACTGGATTATAGACCCCGCAGCCAAGAGCGTAGAGCAATACATCCTAAAAGAAGGAAAATTTGAGTTGATACTAAAATCCACGGAAGGTCATATCGAATGCCGAGTGGTGGAAGGTTTTCGCATTCCCATATCTGCTATTTTTGATGAAACCGCTAATTTAGAGGCTTTGATGCAACTCTTGCAAGAATAATATTCATTCAAAACGAAATAAATATGAACGACTTAGCACAAAGATTTGAATCTGCTGCAACAAAAGCCAAAGGACTGCCCAAGCAATCCAATGACATTTTGCTCAAACTATATGCCTTATACAAGCAAAGCACCAATGGCGATGTTTCGGGAAAACGTCCTGGTACTTTCAATCTGACGGGTCGCGCTAAATACGATGCTTGGGCAAAACTCGAAGGAACGGCTTCTGAAACAGCTATGGAACAATATATCCAATTGGTGGAGGATTTGAGCTAAATATCAATAGTTCACGCGACTTACTGAATTGATGTTTATTCAAATGACTCCCACCACGGATTCGTTTCCACAGAATCAACTTGAAATAGCTTTCCAAGCGGCGGTATGGAATAATTCGTGCCTTGTGCTTGGGCTGCTTCTACAAAATCTATAGCGGGTTCTTTCCAAGTGTGCTGATAGGACAGGGCGAATCCTGCCCAATGTACAGGCATAATTTTTCTGACTTTGGCATCTATAGCGGCTTGCACACTTTCATCTGGAAATAAGTGGACTTCGTGCCAATCGTGATTGTATTGACCACATTCCATAAAGGCAAAATCAAACGGTCCGAAACGCTCGCCGACTTTCTTGAAGTGTTCGCCGTAGCCACCGTCACCACTGAACCAAATACTTTCGCGCGGGGTCTTAAAAATCCAGCCCCCCCAAAGCGTTTTGAATCGGTCGGTCAAACCCCTGCCCGAAAAGTGTTGAGTAGGTGTGAAAGTGATTTGAATGCCTTCAAAGGCTCGACTTTCCCACCAATCAAATTCCGTGATTCGATCCGCTTCAACCCCCCAACTGACCAAATGCCGCTTAACACCCAAAGCAACGAAATACTGCTTCGTTTTATCTTTCAGCTTCTGGACACTGTCGTAGTCCAAATGATCGTAGTGATCGTGTGTGAAAACAATCAAATCGATTTCAGGAAAGTCATCAATCAAGTCTAAAGTATTTTCTGAAAAGCGCTTAGTCGCAATAGGCGCAATGGGTGTGGTGTTATTTCCTAGCATTGGATCAATAAAAATGCTCTTATTGTTGATTCGCATCAAAATAGCGGAATGTCCGTACCAAATAAATTTAGCAATATCAGAAGGGGTTAGAAAAGTAGTACGATCAAATGGTACAATGGGCAGTGTTTGTGCAGGTTCTTTCCCTTTTTTTGAAGTTAACTGTTTATAAATGACAATAGGCATTTTAGATAGCCCAATACTCATATCAATCTTCTTCAAATTTTGGAAATGCCCGTCTCGCCAATTTTCGGATTGCTGATAAATTGTTAAGTGTTCTGGTGTAACTGTTCCCCCAAATTGTTTAAATAGCATAGAATAAGAAGATAGATTTTAGAAGCGATAACTTAGGAACGACGCACAAATAACCTCAGATTCTTGACTTCATCTTTACGCCTTAGGCGAACAGGTTTTGCGCTACTTTTCGTTAGAAAAAGTCTTATGTCCGCCTAAGGCGGATTGCTTTTCTGCCTCAATTAGCACAAAAATATCTTGTCAAGAACCTCAGTTTATTCATCCCGCGTTCCTTAGATGAATCACTTGACAAAGGAAAGGATAAAAAATGACAAATAAACAATTTAGTTTTTGATAAAAATAACTTATCTATGCCAGCCAAATAAGCACATTCATCAGGTCTTTTGGTAAATTAAAGAAGTACTTTTACAAACCATTAAAATTGTACAAAATGAAAAATCGCAAAATTACACTAAGCGAAAAAGAAATTCCAGAAAAATGGTACAATGTAGTAGCAGATATGCCCAATAAACCGCTGCCACCACTGCATCCTGGCACTAAGCAGCCGATCGGTCCAGATGCCCTAGCCCCTCTCTTTCCAATGGAACTGATTAAGCAGGAAGTGACAGATGAAAAATGGGTGGATATTCCCGACGAAGTACGAAATATCTATTCTATATGGCGACCTACACCGCTTTACAGAGCTTATGGTCTAGAAAAAGCTTTGGACACACCTGCCAAAATTTACTATAAATATGAAGGCGTCAGTCCTTCAGGTTCTCACAAACCTAATACTGCCGTGCCACAAGCTTACTACAATAAGCAAGAAGGTATCAAGCGCATCACAACGGAAACAGGTGCAGGACAATGGGGCAGTGCATTGAGTTTTGCCTGCAATCACTTTGATTTAGAATGTGAGGTTTATATGGTGAGGTTGTCCTACCATCATAAACCCTACCGAAAAATCATGATGAATACTTGGGGTGCGAAGGTATTTCCCTCACCTTCGGAAGCAACCGAAGCAGGTCGTAAAGTACTGGCAGAAGACCCCAATACAACAGGTTCTTTGGGTATTGCTATCTCAGAAGCTGTGGAGAGAGCTGCCATGAACGAAGATACTAAATACGCTTTGGGTAGTGTATTGAATCACGTCAAATTGCACCAAACTATTGTTGGGCAAGAGGCAGTCAAACAAATGGAAAAGGCAGGAGATATGCCCGACATTGTGATTGCGCCTTTTGGTGGTGGTTCTAATTTTGCAGGTTTGGCTTTTCCCTTCTTGCGTCTCAACTTTGAGCAAGGCAAAAACATCCGCTGCATTGCTAGCGAACCGACTTCTTGCCCAAAACTGACGCGAGGCGTTTTCCGCTATGATTTCGGCGATACCGTTGGTATGACGCCTTTGTTGCCGATGTACACTTTGGGACATAATTTCGTGCCTGCGCCTATCCATGCAGGTGGTTTACGCTATCACGGGGCGGGCGTCATTGTCAGCCAATTGTTGAAGGATAAACTGATAGAAGCCGTCGCGCACGACAATATAGAAGTTTTTGAAGCGGGCGTGCTTTTTGCAAGAACAGAGGGGATTATTCCTGCACCAGAAGCGACACACGGCATTGCTACAGCTATTGCCGAAGCACAAAAATGTAAGGAAGAAGGTACTTCTAAAACTATATTGTTCAATATGTGCGGACACGGCAATTTTGATATGAAAGCCTACGAAGATTATTTTGCTGGAAAGATTGAGAAACATGAATTGACGAGCAAAGAAATACAGGCTTCTTTGGCGGAATTAGATACGCCTTTGATTGCGTGATTTATGCAACGGTAATCCACAATGTTGGTTGGCGAACTTATGCCTTGATTCATCATTGGGAGTACGCAGAAAAGGAATACGAAACCCCAAAACTCTGTTTTTTTGTTTCCAAATAATAGCGTCAAACAAAAAAATAAACATATCCAAATACTTAATTCTTACTTACCCTGAAGAACTTATCCTGCCGATGTCGTACAATTAATAATAGGATACAAACCAAAATCGTGCTCAGTGCCATTCCGACTTGCAACCAAAGCTCCTGTTCGCGACGAACTTTGCTCTCAATGTAGTAGGGATTGCCTGCATTAGGTGTACCGATACCTTTACGTAGATTCCAGTTCTCTAGATCACCATTGTCTAGGCGAGGCAACAGCAGTGATAAGGTATAAACGGAATCGGTGGGCAGTAGTTCATAGCTGAGACTATCGACCATCGCGCCTTCTGGCGTGAAAAGTTGTAATCGTTCTTTGTGTTTATTGATACCAAAATTGAGCCCACCAACGACATTGTAAGCATTTGGAAAGACCTGAAAAAACTTAGCAGAATCTTCGCACAGAACAATATAATCATTTGGTGCGATCTTGATGTTGGGCAAACGAAATTCGTTTTTTCGATCGGTGAATACCCAATCAACTAGCGAAACGCTCTCTTCCGTTCGATTAAATAATTCTATCCAATCACCTGATTTTTTATTGTTGGCACTCACCTCATTGATGATGATTTGTCCTGCTAAAGGATGCACATAGGCTTCAAAAACTGCCTTCAAATCCACTTTTTGTTGATCGAGATGCAGTTCTAGAACACTAGGATTATCTTCTAACTCTCCTTCTTGTGGTAAATTTAGTCCTTCCCAATGGGAAAAACGATAGCCATAATCGGGAATAGCCGCTGCTTTAATTGGAATATGCTCAAAATAGATGCCTCGAAAAACGTCTTTAATTTCCAAGTTATCATTTAAAAGTACTTTACCTCCTTTTGAACTGTTCAATTGAATACCCACTTGTGCTCCAGTGTTGAATTTATCCATAAGGTGCATACGAACAGCATCAGGACGTTCTTCGGCAAAGTCGTATAGCAATTTGACTTGGCGTTCCCATTTTTTTCGGTCTAAATTCCAGCGTTGGAGTTGTCGATCAATTTCTGGTAATAAGATTCTTTGAGTATTCGCTATCTTTTGGGTCACTACATCTTCGTGGAAAGAAACATTCAAGTGATCGGCGAAGCGATTGATGAATTTTTGCTCGAACGCTTGGTTTTCCAGTAGTTTACGTAGAATGAAGGTCGTCCATGCAGGATTGGGCCAAGCCGTGCCATTGGGTTTCGTATGAAATTCTAGACTGTTATTGCTCGCTGCGTAGTAGTCATGCAAACCAAAACCCCAGTCAGTGTCAAACATAATCCAGCGCCAGCGTCCATTAGATGTTCGGGGGCGCCAAAATTTGATATTACCCCCCGCATCTTGGTTGTCGAAATAAATTTGAGCAATTTGATAATCCATAAAATTATCGACTTCCATTTGGCTTTCGATGTATTCGTAATTGCTCGGCACCGTAAGTGGATTTCGACGCAAGAAGTGCAGCATCGCATTATAATGATTATCGTCACCCATTTTCACAATGGCTTGATGTTCCATCAAATCTATGCTATCTTTATGCACATCGTGGTAATCAGAGAGAAAATAGCGATTAATTTTTTCACGAATGTTGTAGATTCCCCAATAATCACCATTGATATAGACATGAGACGGACGGTAATCCTGTTTTTCTATATCCCAGTCTTCTAGCAAAGAAGTCATCAAACCATCTCTAAAGTGGGTTTTTCCGAAATCACTACCCGAATTGCGCAACACCAAAAACTTGAACTTCTCCTCCCCTTCTTCTCCAAATATTTCGTGTCGAATCCGTTTTTTTCCATATCTATCTCTAGCAACAATGGTCATGGATTTTTGTGGGAACAAGCGGCTGAAGCCACCAAATAATCGAAAACCCGCTCCGCTATTGAAGACACATTTACCATTTGCTTCGTAAATTTCGCAGTGCATCGGATATTCTCGGCGCGACCAGAAATTGGCACCAGGTTTAGACCAAATGGAGTCGATTGGATTTTTGCCTTCCATGAAAAGACCATAGTCGGGATCAAATAATCGCCATGGATCAATGGACAAGGAAATGACAGCGAGATCGGTGGTGGGTTCATTAATGAAGTAGGTTTCTCCCTTCATTTTGCTTTTTTCTTCCCCCAAAATGGCAATTGCACGGACAATTGTGGTTTTTTTTAACAATAATGGCTTTTTATATAAATTTTTTTTGCTCGAAGGTGCTGAACCATCAATTGTAAAGTATATATTTGCACCATCTACAGATGACAGTTCTAATACGACAGCTTCATCAAAAAAGCCTCCTCGTTGAGCGTATTTCAATTGAATGGGACGAGGTTTTAGGTCAGATTGCCCTAGAAGGACTCCTCCCCACAATATTAAAATGAAAATGTAAGTTAGTTGACTCAATTGAATTTTATTAGATTGTTTTTTGAATACACGAGCTAGATTAAACAAAAACTTTTCGTACGAGCGAATACTCAAACACTGCAATTCGTACTCTCCCAATGCTTTTTTACAACTTCTTGATGAATGCACTATTACAACTCACTTCCCGATCAAGGAATTATGAAACGATATTTTTATAACGTGTAATATCCAGCAAGTTACATTTCTGTACTTGTGGCCAACCTTTATGTTACTTTTTTTATTTAAAAAGATAAGATTTCTATTTAAACTTTTAGGAAATACATAACTGCTATAAGTTTTCTATTAAGTTATGCAAAAATATTTTTTAACATATCAAATACTATAAGACTTGGACGATTGGCAAAAAAGGTTAAAAGAGTACCGCTCCTATTTAGTGGTTGAGCGCTCTTTTTCCGAAAACACGGTGGAAGCTTACATGAGAGATAATCGTAAGCTGGTACAATTTCTTGAAGAAAAGGAAATGCATGTAAAGCCAGAGGAAGTCACGAAAGAGCAACTTGAAGAATTTGTAAAATGGATTGCAGATTCTGGACTAGGTGCAAACTCTCAGACGAGAATTATTTCTGGCATTAGAGCATTTTATAAATTCCTTTTGGTGGAGGACATAGTGGATGATGATCCAACTGCATTTTTGAAAAGACCTCGCTTGGAGCGAAAAATTCCAGAGGTCTTGTCTTTGGAAGAAATTCAGTCTATGCTTGATACCTTCGACACCAAGACCACTTATGGCGCAAGGAATAGAGCGATGCTGGAAACTTTGTATGCCTGCGGCCTTCGAGTGAGTGAGTTGATTGATGTAAGAATGACGAATCTTTTCTTTGATGAAGGTTTTATCAAGGTAATTGGTAAAAGCAATAAGGAAAGAATGGTGCCGATTGGGGAAATCGCTGTTCAGCAGATTCAGTATTACATTGACAATGTGAGGAGCAAGCAAGAGAACATTCAGAAAGAGTCAGAGAACATTTTGTTCTTGAATCATCGTGGATCGAAATTGACGCGCGTGATGGTGTTCAAAATTGTAAAAGATGCTGCTAAACACGCTGGCGTTGAGAAGAATGTAAGTCCACATACTTTGAGGCACTCTTTTGCAACTCATCTCTTGGAAGGTGGTGCGGATTTGAGAGCGGTGCAAGACATGCTCGGACACGAATCCATTACAACGACTGAAATCTATACTCACATGGATAAAGAGTTTTTGAGAGAAACGATTCTACTCTATCATCCTAGACACAAAAGGAAAGAAGAAGCAGTAGGTCAGGAGTAGATAGATGTAATGTAATACGCTACAAATAGGATAGCTGTACACGTGCGTAAGCCGTACGCTCCTATAAATTCAATTTTTAGAACGAGCTACTTGAAAGGACAGTTACGATAAGCTTACCGTCCATGCCTGAGAAAGCATAGAAAAGCCCAGCAAATTGTTGTTATTTGTTGGGCTTCCTTTTTTTAAGTTTATCGTAACGGAAGCAAAAGAGGCATTACTTCTAGGGGTTTAAATACTCAGCCAAAGGTTAATAATTCTGATTCTAAAAGTTTAGGGAGCATCCTATAAATCATGCGTTTGGGGTTCTTCAGGCAGCAATAGATTTACTGGTCTATTGTCGTCAGTTGTATCATACTAATTGCTGCGCTAGTAAATATTTTCTAGCTGTTTCCAAATCTTTAAAGACATGGTCTGCTACATTCAGTTGGTTGCAAAGAATAGCAGCACGTTGGATGGCATAGCAGCGAATATTTGCGCCTTTAGCCGAACGTGTACCACTTAGGGTATCTTCAAAAGCAATGACCGCCTCGGCTGGTAAGCCAAGTTGTTGAAGTGCTAATTGGTAAGAAGCAGGATCGGGTTTACTTTTTTCTACATCACTAGCAGTGACCGCAAACTCAAAGTAGTCTTGCATCTGTTGGAATTGCTGAAAAAAGCGGTCAATTACAGGACGATGACTACCCGTCACTATTGCTAATCGGAGACCGCGTCTTTTGTAAAAATTAAGGCTTTTCATCACCCCTGGCATAAGATGAAATTGTTGTGCCTCGGGTCGTTCTGCGTACCAAAGCCGCCCAAGCTCTTGCATATCTGCTACGCTCACATTCAGTCCATGTTGAGCTATTGCACGCTCAATGCTATCACGAGTGGGATGACCAATGTAATTCAGTAAGTAGTCCTCTTCTGTCAGTTCAATACCTTGTTGGTGCATGCAATCTCTCCAACAAAGATAATTAACTTTTTCGCTGTCAACGGTTGTGCCGTCGAAGTCAAAAAGGATAGCTCGAATAGACATAGATATTATAGACTTGATGAAAAATTGAAGGTACAAAGGATATTACAGACATTTACGTCAGAGGTGCAGAGTGCAATAAAATAAGAGCAAAAGACTTTTGAAGTTTAGAATATTTGTGAGGTTCTGAATGATTTCATTTGGTCAGCATTATTTATGGAAGCTCACGTTTATCTTCAAATCATATGGGCGTCGAGCCCATATGATTTGATCAAGGTTTTTTAAAGGTAGAAGCGGCGAAATTCGCCGCTTCTACCTTTAAA
>JBCCRX010000071.1:0-20385 GCA_039201015.1 Bacteroidota bacterium
CATTTTTAATTTTCTCCCAAACTACTACTGCCTTGCTCATCAGTCAGGTAACACAGGCTATCTTCCCTCTTCGCGCCTTGTATTAGTTCGCGATAATTCTTAAAAATTTGGGTACTTTATTTATTACACATTCCCTTAGTAAGTTTTAAAAACAGTGCTAAATAGATTTTCCTATTCCGTAGGATTAGAAGTCAAATCATCCGTTACTGAATCTGCTACTGCTCTACCAACTGCTCCAATACCATTATCTCGTCCGCTTGTTGATTTGTACATTTCACTCATACCTATTACTTCTCCATTTCCAGCCTTCAGAACAAAGTAGTGTTGTCCATTTTTAGCTGTTCTCTTTTCAAATTGATCTTCATTTGCCGCATTTTTCTTTACGGATTCTACTGCCTTTTGGCAGCCTTGCTTAGAAGCATAACCTTCACTTTGAAGAATATTTTCTCCATTTTTAGCTTTCAAACGGAATCGAAATTCTCCCGCTTTGTCTTTATAGATTTCAAACTTTGAGTTTTTCATAATAATTAAGTCATCGTATTTTATAATCAAATATTTTTCCAAAGATAGAAAATATCCCATTTCTTCCATAAATTGCTAAGTCAATTCATTCTTAATTATGTATAATTTCGGAACGAACCTTAACATCATCTGCCTAGAATCAGAAGCCTTTTATGCTTTAATAGACGAAGTGGTGGAGCGCATCAATAAAGTACCGCATAACGACTTGGTAAAATACTGATAATCAACGATTTACACTGAATAAATTGTATTGGTCAGCAATTTCTCATGTAAGAGACACGCGTTCGATTTTTCTGATATACTCGAAAGTCAAAAGTCATTTTTTGCAAGATATATTTTGATTTTCAACGCTTTACGCAAATATTGAAAAACGCTAGTTTCAAAATATGGCACGTGTACGCTCTACATAAGAAATTGCTGTGTATTGGTAGTCACTTTAGCAGTCGTTTAAAGGAAAAATATAAATTTTTAGGGATCAGGTATATTTGCCTGACCTTTTTTTGTGGCACTGGTATTTAGTGTAAAGCAAAATGAGTATTATGTTGTTCTGATCGCCAAGCAATTGAAAATGGTTCATTTAAGGAGATGCCCTAAAACAACAACAAGCTAATCAAACCAATCACCAAGCCAGCGATTGATAAAATGATAATATAAGCCATAAACGAGATAAAGAATTTAACGAAGGTCTTCCACCACGATTGCTGATAAAAACGCTTCATGGAAAGGATAAAATGAACCGTAATACCCAACAAAATCAAAAAAATCACCCATTTAGGAGCAAATCTATCCAAGAAAATGACCAACAGTAAGGTCAAAAAGAAAGTAGATGTGCTGTGCACTGTAAATATGAGATGCTCAATGTAGTAAAAGCCTCGTCGCCAATAAAGCAATCGCATAAACAGTGCCACAAAAGGAATCCCTAAAAGAGCTTGCCAAGTAATATTATTGATGAAAAAGGTAGCGATATTTTGGTTGGAAAGAAGCAGTCGAACTTCTTGCCTTTTTTTTAGTCTGGAAAGAAAAGAGTCCTCAGGATAGTACTTACGAATGAGTTCTTTTGGAGATAGCTCTAGCAAATCTTTCCTTGCAAAACGCATGCGAGTACCATCAAAATTCATTACCACTACAGGCATTTTAACGGTATCTGTATATGTAGAATCCTTAAGTGCCAAGCGGCTATAAAGGCTATCCGTCGCTGCTATAGCACTCGGATGATTGTATCCGCTTTGTACCCTCTCTTTTATACTGTCTGCTTTCAGCAAAAACTGATGAATTTGTTCTTCTTTTTCCCACCTCTTTACGGTATTCATCATACCAATATTTTCGTCTTGCAAAACAAAGTTGATACCAGCAATCAATAGCACCACTGCTACCAGCAATAGTCGAATGGGATGCACATAGGTCTTGTGCTTGCCTTGAAAATAAGCAATTGTCAATTTGGCTGGAATGAATAGATGCCGAAGCGTGTAGAAAAAGCGGTTATCCACATTGAAAATCGACTCAAAGAACTCCCCAAATATATCTTTCAGTTTTTCTCTTCCATCTGTCACCTTTTGGCTACACCTCGGGCAGTACAACGCATTTCGAGGCAAATCCGCCCCACAGTTTAGACAGCAATCAAAATCTTTTTCCATGAATTGATAAGTCTATATAATCGGCTAAGATACATCTATTCCTCTGTCTCTTTCACCCGAATTCCCATTTGCTGCATCAAAATAGTCGCATTGAAGCTTTCACTCACGCCTTTTTTGAGTTTGTAATCAAAATGCAGTTCCCCTTCCTTGATTTCTACTTCAATTCTTAGGTTTTCTATAGCACCGCCGTATTGTGCTTCCAATTGCCCCAACTCCAGATCATGTGTAGCAATAATGCCGCCGCCTTTGGCTGCTATCAATTGGCGAACCAAGGCTTTAGAACCCGTATGCCGATCGCGGGAATTGGTGCCTTTCAAAATTTCATCCAACAGAAAATAGATTTTTTCACCTCTCTCGACAGCTTCAATGATAAATTTCAATCGCTTCAATTCCGCGTAAAAAGAAGACGTGCTTTCATGTAAGGCGTCTTGGGTGCGCATACTCGTATAGACCCACAATTTGGGCAATTGCAGTCGTTTTGCACAAACGGGCGAACCAATGTTAGCAAGCGCAATATTCAAACCGACGGAGCGCAGAAAAGTACTTTTGCCTGCCATATTAGAACCCGTAATCAACTTGATGTGTCCTTCGGTGGGGCTGTTGAAATCATTGCAAACGCGTTCAGCGGCAGGAATCAATGGATGACCAAGTGCACTGCTGCTGATTTCCGCTTTTTTTTGAAAACTTGGAAAAACCCAATCTGGATTGTTGTGGTATAAATTGCCGAAGCTGCTCAAAACTTCAAATTGCGCCAAATGCTCGAACCAAAGTGGCAGCCATTTTTTGTTTTGTATTTTCCATTTTTCGAGACGATATACCCAATGCAAATCCCACAATCCGCCGATGTTTAAAAAGAAAGCAAAAATATTGTAGCGCAGATTGAGTTGAGTGATGACGTAAGACAGCCGTTTGATTTGTTGGTAGGCTCTATGTTCGCTGAACGATTGCGCTAGTTTTTGAAGCAGAGAACTTTCAAAGGACTGCTGCTCAATGTGTTGAATCAAAGCGGCATAATGCGCCAATGCTTTATCTGCGTGGGTGGTTTGGCGGTGCGTCTCGTTGACGGCTGCTAGGCTTTGCCGCAAGATGTAGGCGTTGAACAACAAAGGCAATACGGCAATAAACCACGGAAAAGAGAAAGCCAAAACGATCGCGATAGCCGTCAAAATGGGTGCAAGGTAGAGCGCAGTTCTGTAAAGACTATTGTCGAGCATAAAATTAGGAGTATCTAGCCAGAATCTCAATAAATCCAGATGCGCTTTTTGATCTTTGGTCCGATCGCCAAATGCTTGCAAATCTTGTCGCCAATCAAGCAAATCAGAGAGTTCTTTGATCGCATTTTGTCGTTCTTCGATTTGGTATTTTGGTACTTGTGTGCTTAAAAAATGAGCTAATTGAGCTTTTCCGATGCTCGTAGTCGTTCGATTGACGTATTGGAAAAAAGAGTATTCACCAAAAATATCCAAGTCCAAAGTGTAGGGATGTTGGGCTTCTAAAAATACTCCTCCATGCTCAAACATGCTGTAATCGTGTTGCATCACTTTGGCTTCGTTAGCATTGATGAGGCTCAATTGCAGTAGATGGTTTTCGCGCGTTTTTATGGCTTGATGCCACAGCACGAAACGATAAAAAGCAATTAAAAAAATTATAGTCGCGACGATACCTGCTACAAAGAACCACGACCAAATCAAAATGACCAAAGCAATCGCTGCAATGAATAAAATCAATCGAATGATAGAAAAACGATTGTACTGCTCGTTCAAAGTTTTAGCTTCCGATTCATAAGTATTACCTCTTTGGAGGTATTGTTCTATGATTTGTTGCATATTGTTTAACCTTAAGTGTTTGCTGCCAAACTAGCTTACTTCTTAAGCCAAAGTGAATCAATTTGGTAATCGTTTCCTTATCTGAGATTGCGTTCGCTTTCAAATCATCTGGGCACCGAACCCAAATGATTTGATTAAGGTTTTTTAAAGGGAAAAGCGGCGAATTTCGCCGCTTTTCTCCTTAAAAAATCTTGATTCGTTGAGAGGGATTCGACATCCCTTCAAACGAAAATAAACGAAATATTAGTAGTCCATCTTGGCTTGATTTGAATATTTGGTCAAACGAAATCATTTGTAAGTTATTCCTTCCACCACAATCACAATTTCTCCTTTCACTTTTTGTTCACGATAAAAATCGAAGACTTCTTGTAATGTTCCCCTCTGTACGCTTTCAAATTTTTTAGAGACTTCTCGGCAAACAGCAACTTTTCGATCCGCACCACAATGTGCGATTAGTTGTTGTAAGCACTTCACCAAGCGATAAGGCGATTCGTATAAAATGAACGTACATTCTAGTTTAGCAAGGTACTTCAAGCGGGTTTGGCGTCCTTTTTTGTGCGGCAAGAAGCCTTCAAAATAAAATTTATCTGAAGGCAATGCCGACATAACGAGTGCGGGAACGAAAGCAGTGGCACCAGGCAGGCAAGTCAATACTATCCCTTGTGCTTGGCAGGCGCGTACTAGCAAGAAACCAGGATCAGAAATACTAGGCGTACCCGCATCTGAGATCAAAGCTATGTCTGTTCCTACCTTCAATTGCTCCAATATGGAATTTAGGACATGGTGCTCGTTGTGTGCATGAAAAGAACGCATGGACGTCGCAATTTCGTAATGCAGCAACAGCTTTTTAGAAGTGCGCGTGTCTTCTGCCAAAATCAAATCCACCGATTTCAGGACGTTCAAAGCACGAAGCGTAATGTCTTCTAAATTTCCAATGGGAGTCGGAACAATGTAGAGCATGTTGTTGAAGCGTTGAAAGGTTCTATGACAATTTTTGCAAAATGTGAACACTAGACTTTTGAAGTTTAATCCAGAAGGTACTGTTTTCAACGCTTTCGGTTCTAAAACTTCAAAAGTCTTACCTAGGGAATCTGAGAAATTGCAAAAATTATCAAAAAACCCGTTGAAATATCCAAATTGTTGAATTGCTGGATCGTGGAACTGAGCTCAATAGCGATGTTTAAATTCCATTAAAGCCCAACTCTAGTTCTTCAAAATTTTTGGACAATCTGATTTCTATGCTATTGCTGCCTTCCACCTGCTCAAACGGAATCTTGCGCTCATCTACTTTACAAAGCGTCACTTCACTGGGCAAGCCGTGAATACAGATTTTGAAAGCCGTATAACTTTCTTGGTAATTGCCTTCTTTCCATTGTGTTAGAAGGAATTGCCGATCATTTCCTTCCACATGAAAACTCCTAAGTTTGTAATCTCCTTTTCGATAGCCGTAGCCTTCTCCTGCATCCTCATACAATTGACTTTTACACTCACCATTGAGGTAAAAAATATCCAATTGTACTTGTTCAATTTCTTTTTCTCCTACATATTGTTGGACGGGATATTGAGGAATCACTGCTCCTGCTTTCACAAAAATGGGCATTTTTTCCAAAGTTACTGGGAATGTAATGTACTGCTGACCCGAATAGATTTTTTTATTCTCCCAATCGTACCAAGTACCTTTTGGCAAATAAATTTCTTGCTCTTTTAAAAGAACAGCTTCCTTTTCTACGAGCAAATCTTCCTCTACTACTTCTTCACCCGCCCTAATGATTTTCATTTCTTGCTTTTCTGTCAAATCGAGGATAGCTTTCGTCTTTTTTGCTGTATCCATTTTTGAGTCCAAATCTTTGGTCAGTCCCTCTGCTTCTTTTTCTTCCAAAATAAGTCCTGCCGCTGTGCAAGCTTGCTCAATAGGACAAACCAACAAATGCGCTCCAAAAATAAATTCCGTTGCTCGATCATAAGTGCTGGGGTCATGCTGATCGTAAAACACTAGACTTTTTATCATGGGTGTGCCTTGGGTACTGTGATTCCAAAAAGTAGTGTAAATGTAGGGCAGCAAACGATAGCGCAACTCAATGGCGGCTTTCATCAGTGCTTCGTACGCCGCTCCGAATGCCCATGGTTCTTGATCCAAGCGATTGAGGCGTTCTTGTGCTTCGATGGATGCCTTATTCGTCTCACTAGCACCGTCCACATTATTGCCCATAGAATGAATGCGATAAAAAGGATGAAAAATACCGATTTGCATCCAACGCACCATTAGCTCACCTGTTGGAGTACCCGCAAAGCCACCAATGTCCGAACCAACGAAGGAAAAACCTGAAATGCTCAATCGCTGGCACTGGATGTTCGCAATGTGCAGATGTTCCCAACTCGCTACATTGTCGCCTGTCCAAACGGCTGCAAAACGTTGCCCACCGCTGAAGGTAGCTCTAGTCAATAGAAATGGACGTTTTTCGGGCTTCAATTTCTTTAGTCCTTCGGTGGTGGCTCTGGTCATTTGCAGTCCATAAATATTGTGTGCTTTTCGATGATCCGTTAGTTCTCCTTCGTAATCATGCAGCACATTATCTGGGAAAGTCGCTCGATCTACTTTGAACATAGCGGGTTCGTTCATATCATTCCAAAAGCCGCTAATGCCTTGTTCCACATACAATTCGCGATACAGTTTTCCCCACCAAGCCCGAACATCTGGACGCGTGTAGTCTGGAAAAACACATTCGGGCGGCCAAACTGGACCAATCATCGTCTCGCCAGAAGTTCGATTGCAATAAACTTCTTGCTCCAAGCCAGATTGATACACCCAATAATTTTCATCTACTTTGAGCCCTGGATCAATCATTACTACCGTTTGGAAACCTTCTTCCTCTAGATCGGAGATCAATTGTTTGGGATTGGGAAAATGATTTTTGTTCCAAGTGAAGCAGCGGTAGGCGTCCATGTAATCAATGTCCAGATAAATGGCATCGCAAGGAATTTGTCGTTCTCTAAATTCTTTTGCTAAGGCTCGTACGCGCGCTTCGGGATAGTAGCTCCAACGGCACTGGTGAAAGCCGAGTGACCAAAGTGGCGGCAGTTCTGGCGTACCTGTGAGTTGTGTGTATTGCTCCGCAACACCCGTGAGGGTGCGGTCATAGATGAAATAATAATTGGCTTCTCCACCTTCGGCGTAAAAGTGCGTTTTTCCGTCTTTTTTGCTGTCGAAATCGAAGTGCGTGCGATAGCTGTTGTCGAAAAAGATGCCGTAAGATAAGCCTTGATGCAAGCCAAAATAGAAGGGAATACTTCGGTAGAGTGGGTCGCGATCCGCTTCGTAAGCAAAAGCATCCGTATTCCAATTTTGCTTGATTTGTCCACGCAAATTGAGCTTGGAAGATTTATCGCCTAGCCCGTAATAATTTTCTGATTCGTGTGCCTTATGCGTAATTCTAACTTCCGAAAGTCCGTGCAAGAGCGTTGAAATGGCGCGATAAGGAGCAGCATCCTCGCAGATCAATTGTCCGTCCGTATCGAACAGCTTAAGTAGTAGTTGATTTTTGTGAATTTGGCAATGAATGACAGCCGTTTTTATCCAAAATGCCTCAGCCGTTTCTTCCAATTGAATTTCTACTTCTTTGGCTTTAAAATCAGGATCAATGGCATAAGAAAAATCTCGATCAAATTTTTTTTGGAAGCTATACCGAAATCGAATAATGTGCTCCGATAGAACGCGGACTTGAAGTTGAATGCCGTTTTCGGTTTGAAACAAAAAAATTTGATTTTGCTGCTGGTAAGAATGAATACGATCTGGAAGGTAGGCAGTGTAAACATCTAGATGTCGCTCTGTCGCGCTGGTGGATTCATTTGACACAGCTTCTTTAAGGTGGGCTAGGGGAGAAATTTTTTCCTGCTGATTGGAAGTGGTAACTTCCATTTCAGAAGTACTTGTATGGTCTGTCTTTTGCTCTTTCATGTGTTTATTGATTGAAGGCTAAGTGATATAAACGGCAGCTTCTTTCTCTATGGTGCATGGCTGCAAACTAACGAAAATCTTGGGAGAGTTTGATGATTCCCATTCAAAGAAGCAGTAATGTGTTCTAATTGAATTAGATTTATTCAAAATAGTTTGGTCGAGAACCGCTAAGTAATTAATCTAAAAGTCATTAGAAAGTGAATATTTGAATAAAAAATTTTTTAATTCTTTGCTCTTGTAAAAAACTGATAACCAAATTATTATACAATATATTTTGTTTTCTATGCTTGTTTTTCTGAAAAAAATAGAGCTAGGTATTGCATAGTATTGCAAAAGCATTTATATTTGCATTATAATTCAGCCGAAGATATCAAACTATAGGGCGTAAAGTTTAAGTTTTTTAGTTTGGTTTTTTGGGGTTATACAGGGTGCGGCGCAATTTAGGTTGTGTCGTTACCCTTTTTTTGTGCCTTGTGGTCAGCATTTATAATGAAAAAATGCTACTCTTCCTCTTCCAAATCTAGTATATACCAACGAATTTTCTCCACATTCAGATTGGCGCGCCGCCCGATTGCTTCTGGTGCGTAGTGGGTCGCTAAATAATCTAAAATGATAGGTTCTTGTTCACCTAGTTCCCAAAGCCCTTGCGTAGCTTGCATCCAATCAATCATCTGTTCCCAGCCTTCTCGTGTGGCTCGGTTTTGAATCACCAACTGCGCCGAATGACAAGTCGTACAGCTCGCTCGCACGACTTCGAAGCCTTCAGCATATACCAAGCCCGTTGCAGTATGGATGCCGTCTTTTACATCTTCTTCTACGTTCACGGCAAAGGAATCGTAAAAATCTGCTTGCATCTGTTCTGTTTGCGCCTTATTCCAGTTCGTTTTCTCTACCACTATTTTGCATACCCATATCACTGCTAAAAATCCTAGTAGAAAGGCTAAGGAACGAATCCATCGCTGAATGCTTAGAGGCGTGTCTTTTTTCTTTGCTGTCTTTTTCATAGCTATTTTTTTCATTAAAAAGCGACATCATCGTGGGAAACGATGGCGGCACAATAAGCTAACATTTTTTAACTGTATGGGTGTTTCGTTCTCAATACATTAAATTTATTCGCTTTTTAACCGAGCAGACTAACCAGAATGACATTTTCAGGAGGTAGATTTTGTTCTGATGCTCTAATTTAACAATAGACCGTGTAATTTTTGAACTACACAGAATACAAAGTTGTGATAATCAAATATTTACACTCTTGTTGCCAGTGGACATTTTGAGAAGTCAGACATTAGATCGCCCTTTCAGGACTGTCAGAAGTGAGGAAAACACATTGATAATGCGAATAACGGGTGAAAAAAATTCAAGTGCTGATAAACCGTGATTTAGATTTGCTAAATTTTGAAAATTTAGTAAATCTTCATGTTCTGACAGCGAAGCGATCTGACTTCTCTAATCTAAATGTCCACTAGTGAGGACTATTGATTTAATAGATCACCAAAAAAATCAATGACAGTGCCAATACAATTTTCATACACTGAAGTATATTACTATACTTTCACCGTCTTCCATTTTCCTCTCCTAAACAAAACAATAAAAATCAAAGCCAAGAAAGTTTCGCTAATGGCAATAGACCAAAGGACACCTTCCAATCCCCAATTCATTTGTAGAGATAGAAAATAGGCTAGTGGAATTTCTATCAGCCAAAAGCAGATAAAGTTAACAATCGTAGGTGTTCGCGTATCGCCTGCACCACCGAAAGCTTGTCCTAGCACCATACCAATACCGAAAAAAACGTAGCCTGCACAGATGATGCGCAGCGTCAAAGTGCCCGCTTCAATAGCGATTGTAGAGTCAGTGAAAATGTGAATTAAGTCTTCAGCAGCGAAAAAGAAGACCACTTGAACTAGGAATAGGAAAGCCATATTGAAAAAAGCAGCACGCCAAACAGAAGTAGCAGCTCGGTCGGCTTGTGTTGCGCCCAAATTTTGTCCGACCAAAGTAGCCGCTGCATTTGCCATGCCCCAAGCAGGCAGAATCGCAAAAATTACTAAGCGAATGGCAAAGAAATAGCCCGCATATACATCTGTACCGAAAGCAGCCACCAAACGCGCTAGGAAAATCCAACTAGCAGAAGAAATAAAGAACTGCAAAGAGCCTGTGGAAGCCACATTGACAATACGTCGAAGCAAATCAGGAATCAATTTGAAATAACCCCAACTCAACTGAATGATGCGTTTTCCTTTGAAAAGTATATATAGTTGAAAAGCGACGCCCAAGCCACGCCCAATGGAAGTGGCTATGGCAGCGCCCGTTGTACCCATTTCTGGAAAAGGACCAATGCCAAAAATAAATAAAGGATCAAGTATGATATTGGTGAGATTAGCAACCCAAAGCGAAATCATTGCCATGAAAGCATCACCCGCTCCTCTGAAAACGCCATTGAGAACAAACAACAAAATGATGACGACATTGCTGCCGAGCAAAATGCGCGTATAATTCGTTCCTACGGTGATGACCGCTTCTTCCGCTTTCATCAGACGAAGAATATCTTCCGCAAAAACAACACCCAATACACCCAAAATAGCGGCAACGCCAATACTCAAAATGATTGTTTGAGCGGCTGCTTTGGAAGCGGCTTCGGGCTTTTGCTCCCCTATTCTTCTCGCTACCAGCGCAGTAGCTGCGATGCCAATGCCAATACCAAGGCTGTAAATGAGTGTCGCTACAACTTCCACAATACCCGCCGTGGCTGCTGCTTCATTACTGACTTTGCCCAAATAGTAAGCATCAATAATTGCAAACAAGCCTTCGCCAAACATTTCAATCATCATCGGAATGGACAGTAAAAAAATCGCACGATTGATAGACCCCTTGGTGTAGTCTTGTTCTTCCCCTTTTATGGCAGAAAGAATACGCTTCCAGAAATTTTGCATGTAGTTCTAAATGTGAAGATAGTTGGATAAGTAGATTTTTAAACGGTAGGAAATCATTAGGAAATCTTCATGACTAATAAATTTGATAAAAGTCTTTGCAGCTAACATCAGGAGGGAGGAAAATAGTTCCCTTTGTGGAAAAAAACTGTCGCTTACCCTTCTAAGTAAGCTCTAAGTCCTTCCAAAAATCAATGAACAAATCCCTACTTTCATAGGTTTGAGTTGGAAGGCATCGGAATCTTTTAAACACAGCAATTAGTCTTCCAATAATATGACAGCAACTGCCGAAGTAGTAGAAGTGAAAGAAGAAAATATTGACCTGAAAAACAGTATCTACATCAAAGGGGCGCGCGCCAATAATCTTAAAAATATCAATTTGCAAATCCCTAAAAATCAATTGGTTGTCGTGACGGGTGTATCAGGTTCAGGTAAATCTTCCATTACAATGGATACGCTTTATGCCGAAGGACAACGCCGCTATGTTGAGAGCCTTTCTTCCTACGCTCGACAGTTTTTGATGCGCATGAAAAAACCCGATGTGGACTACATCAAGGGCATCTGCCCTGCCATAGCTATTGAGCAAAAAGTGAGTACGCGAAATGCACGCTCCACCGTTGGTACGCTCACCGAAATTTACGACTATTTCCGAATGCTATTTGCTAGAGTAGGTAAGACTTATTCGCCTGTGTCAGGAGCAATTGTGAAAAAGCATGAAGTTTCCGATGTCGTTGATTTCATTCAAAAACAAGCAGAAGGCAGCAAAATTCAACTCTTCATTCCGCTTCAAAAGCAATATCCCAAACGTACGCTAGAACAAGAACTGACCCTTTTGCTCCAAAAAGGCTACACCCGCCTGGACTACGAAGGCAATCGCTACGAACTGCAAAATATACTGGAAAGTGATGTACTGGACTTGAACGAACTTTTAGAGCAGGCGCGAAATAGAGATATTCGCATCCTGATTGATCGTTTTGTCGTCAAAAAAGAGGACGAAGAAAATATTAATCGGATTGCCGATTCGGTGCAAACGGCTTTTCATGAAAGTTTGGGGGAATGTATCGTAGAAGTGATAGATCAAGAAACGCGAGCCTTCAATAATCGCTTCGAGTTAGATGGCATGATTTTTATCGAACCTACACCACAACTTTTTAACTACAACAATCCTTTCGGTGCTTGCCCAAGGTGCGAAGGTTTCGGTCGTGTGATAGGTATAGATGAACTCAAGGTCATTCCAGATAAAAGTTTGTCGGTTTATGAAGGAGCAGTGGCGGCTTGGAAGGGCGAAAAATATGGTTGGTGGAAAGAACAAGTCATTCGACATGCCGATAAAGTAGATTTCCCAATTCATCGCCCCTATCAAGACTTAAGCAAGAAAGAACGCAAAATGCTATGGAATGGAACGCGCCATTTTGGTGGTATCCATGCTTTTTTTGCAGAGCTAGAAGAAAAGACCTACAAAATTCAAAATCGCGTGATGCTAGCGCGCTATCGAGGGCGCACCATCTGCCCCGAATGTGAAGGTGGAAGGCTTCGCAAAGAAGCGACCTATGTCAAAATAAATGGGAAATCCATTCCTGATTTAGTGGATTTACCGATAGACGAATTGCTGCCTTTTTTTGAAAGTTTGGAGTTGAATGAATACGATAATAAAATTGCGAGACGCTTGCTGCTGGAAATCAAAAATCGTTTGCGTTTCATGATTGAAGTAGGCTTGAACTACTTGACAATCAACAGAGTATCTGGTACATTGAGCGGTGGAGAAACCCAGCGCATCAACCTCACTCGGACACTAGGCAGCAATCTTACCGCTTCCATGTATATCTTGGATGAACCAAGTGTGGGTTTACACCCAAAAGACACCAGTCGCTTGGTGCAAGTACTGAAAGATTTGCGCGACTTGGGCAATACGGTCATTGTAGTAGAACACGAAGAAGATATCATCGCGAGTGCTGATTATCTGATTGACATTGGACCGAGAGCGGGCATACACGGCGGCGAAGTGATCTTTGCAGGCGAATATAACAAAATCCATACGGATGCCACGGAGAGTTTAACCACTAAATATATGAGCGGTCGTATGGAAATTCCTTTACCCGAAATTCGGCGAAAATTCCGAAATTCGATCTGGGTGAAAGGTGCGCGACAGCACAACTTAAAGAGCATCAATGTACAATTTCCATTGAATACCCTCACGGTGGTAGCGGGCGTTTCGGGTAGTGGAAAAACGACTTTGGTAAAGCAAATTCTATATCCCGCTTTGAAACGCGAATTAGGAGAAACTACGCCTAGCGCACCTGGTACACACAAAGCATTGGAAGGTGACATCAAGCGCATTACGCAAGTTGAAATGATTAATCAAAGTCCAATTGGGAAGTCTTCGCGCTCCAATCCAGTGACCTATGTGAAAGCCTATGATAGTATCCGAAAACTAATGTGCAACCAACAATTGGCAAAAATCAGAGGCTTCAAACCCAAACACTTCTCCTTCAACGTGGACGGTGGACGCTGCGATACTTGCAAAGGAGAAGGCGAACAGGTCATCGAAATGCAATTTCTGGCCGATGTGCGTTTGGAGTGCGAAGAATGTGGCGGCGCGCGCTTCAAACAAGAAGTCTTGGATGTACAATACAAAGGCAAAAATATCGCAGCAATCTTGGATTTGAGTATCGACGAGGCTATGGACTTTTTCGCTGATGCCAAAGATGTCGTCAATAAATTGCGCCCATTACAAAACGTCGGTCTGGGCTATGTGAAACTTGGACAATCCTCCAGTACGCTTTCGGGTGGCGAAGCACAACGGGTCAAACTGGCTTCTTTTTTAGCGAAAGAACGCACCCAAGAAAAAATCTTCTTCATTTTCGATGAACCCACGACAGGGCTACATTTTCACGATGTTGGTATCTTATTGGATGCCTTGAATGCACTGGTCGAAAAGGGACACACCGTACTCGTTGTAGAGCACAATTTGGAAGTCATTAAATCTGCTGATTGGTTGATTGATCTAGGTCCTGATGGTGGAAAGCATGGTGGAAACTTAGTATTTCAAGGCAAGCCAGAGGATATTTTGAAAGTAAAGGATTCGCATACAGGCTATTTTTTGAGAGAGAAATTGAAATGAGGTAAGTCAGGTGTTTTTTTGGGCACGAAAGGGTACTTATGGCGATTGATAGAGTTCGCTCTTAGTGCGACTAGTCCGAATTACTTACCTATATTTTTATGCTGAAACTATTGTCATTGCTGCAATCTAAATAGGTAGTTATTTAACGCTTGTACCACTAGTACACTGTAAACTAAGTTTGTTTTAATCTTGAGAAGCGAGAAATTCCTTAGAATTTTGAGCTTCAAAAAACCTATCTGCCGCCGTCGAAGACGGCGGCAAAGAAGGGTGAGGGAGAAAAAAGGGTTTTTATAAAAACCTTTTTTCTCCCTCAAACTCCCCCATCTAAAATACAAAGAAACTTAATTTACAGTGTACTATTACACTGTAAGCTAAGTTTCTTCCAATTTTTGAGAAGCGAGAAATTCCTTAGAATTTCGAGCTTCAAAAAACCTATTTGCCGCCGTCTTCGACGACGGCGAACAAGGGGTGAGGGATAAAAGAGGGTTTTCTAAAACTCTTTTTTATCCCTCAAACTCCCTATTTAAAATACAGATGAACTTGGTTTACACAGTATTTAGTAAATCTAGGCTGCCTAAAACAGCGCACCAAATTCCCACACATATTCCTTAGCTTCGCTCCATGAAAGTGAAGCAATCTATTCTTTTCCGTTCACTCAGAAAAGTGACAAAGCAGTTATTGACGACTAGTATGACTGCTTTGCTCAAATGGTATGCACTAACAACTCAAAACAGATTTGAGCCAACACAAGTGAAGCGAATTGCCTTAGCTTTCCTGCCCGATTTGGGCATTGGTGACTTGATGATGCTATCGCCTATTATTGAGCGCATTGCTTTGCACTTTAATGATAGCAAAATTCATTTGCTTACAAAACATCCTGCCTTTATTCAGTTCCCTCAAAATGTGGCTTTTGTAAAACCCGAAGAAGTTGCTTCTCAATATGATTTATTACTTTCTATTTCGCCTCACCTGAAACACGCCAAATACATCCACAGCAGTAAATTTTGGTGTGGCTATTTTTTTTCGACTCAAATCATCAGCAATATCTCCGATACGGAAAGTAAAAGCTGTGATGTTCATCGAGCGCATCACATCCACAAAGGCAGCTTGATTTTAAAAGAGAAACGATTGTTTGGCAAACGATTTGAAGTTTTGCCAGAGCGTATCATTTATCCTAACTTGATTCGAGATCAGGATTACTTGGAACGGCTTCAAATCCAATATTTATCTGCGAAGAAATATCTTACACTTGGCATTTTTCCTCAATTTCGACAAAGCGAGTGGTCTTTGACTAAATTTGCTTTCATCGTCAATGCCTTATTCGAAGCCGATTTATTTGATAATTTAGTACTGCTTGGCGGCAAATCGCAAAGAGAGCAATCACTCAATCAGAGCTTTCAAGCTTTGCTGTCTGTTGCTCCACAAAAAGTAATAGATTTAGTTGGAAAAACGACCTTGTCGGAAGCGGCTAGTATTATTTCAAACAGTCGTGCTTTTTTAGGTATTGATTCTGGTCTGGCGCACATGGCTTACGCACTCGCGCCGATGGCTTTTGTGATTTTTACGATTGCACATCCAAATTATCGCTTACCTTTGAATCTAGATTTGAGGGCAAAAATCATGGCTTTTCATCCTTATAAACAAGGAGAAGTGCCTATATTTGACGGACAACATCCCGTATCAGAAAGTGCCATAGAAGCGATCGGGACGCGCTTGGATGAGAAAGAAATTGCTTATGAGATAATCGAAAAACTCAGCAACTAATTGAAAATCATTCACTTCCATAGAAATCCACAGACTGGTTTTCACAGCATCGAAAATATGTACGCCGAAATCAGAAAGATTTTGAGGGCCCAAGGTGTTCAGATTAGAAAAGTGCAATTGCCCTTCACCTGCAAAAGTCATTTGGGTAAGTTACTCAATACTATCTATACTTTTTTTTTTCGAGCAGATGTCTATCACATGACGGGCGACGCGCATTACATTGCTATGGTTTTGCCTAGAAATAAAACCTTGATTTCTGCTCATTCGGTAGAAGGCGGCAGGAAAGAATTGGTGGGTTGGAAAGGGCGATTGTACAAATGGCTTTACTTTATTATTCCGGATAGGCATGCCAAATACTGGACGACGGTTTCCAATTTTACGCGCCAAGAGCTACTTGATTACATTCATTGTAAGCCTGAAAAAGTAAAAATTATAGCGAATCCACTGCTGCCCGTCTTTTTGAAGTCACCAAAAAAGTTTTGCACAACGCAACCCATTTTCTTGCAAGTGGGTACAAATCCTAGAAAAAATATTCCCAATTTATTGCATGCCATTCAATCTTTGCCGTGTCGTTTACACTTGGTCGGTCTGCCGTCCGAAGAAGAGAAGCGGTTATTAGATAAGTATCAGATTGACTACAAAATCACACCGAAGGCAAGCCCTAAAGAAATGAATACGCTCTACAAAGAATGCGATGCAATGGTCATGGTCTCTTTGAATGAAAGTTTCGGTATGCCAATTATTGAAGCGCAGCAAGTGGGACGAGTGGTGCTGACTTCGGAGGTCACCGCAATGCCAGAGATTGGAGCAGATGCAGCCGTGTATGTCAATCCTTATCAAGTTGATAGCATTCGAGCAGGCATAGAGCGCATTATTTCAGATCATTCATTGCGATTGCGTTTGATTGAAAAAGGCTATAAAAATGTACAAAGATTTGATATGGAGTGGATTGCACAACAATATTTAGACCTTTACAAAGAAATCGCAGATGCTCAGAAGAACCATTAAATATTTGCTTCACTTCCTTGCTAGCGATTTGCTCTACCGCAATATGCAGGTCTATTTGACTAAAAAAGTGATACAGAAAAGGAAAATAGAGGAAGGCTTATTTATCAAATTCATACCTTCAAGGAAGAAGGTTTTGAGATATACGAAGGCGAGCATTTTTCAGATAACTTTTTGTTATGTCCGAGATCGAAGGAAATCGAGAATATCTAATCATCGCAGGTACACCCAAATCTGGCAGCACCTATCTATTTAGTTTATTGGCTGCGCATCCTTCGATTTGCGCCTCCGCTGTAAAGGAAACGCACTATTTTCTATCCGAAGATCATCCTCTATCAGATACCCAGTATAATTTCAACAAAAAAGGGATCGCGGGCTTTCTGACCTTCTTTACTCCAAGACCACAAAATCGTTTTTTACTAGAAGCTTCGGTGCAATTATTTTCTGATTCAGATGCACCTCAGCGACTGCAACAGCTAGGAGACTGCCGCTTGATTTTTGTGTTGAGATCACCAGCAGAGCGATTGCGTTCTTCTTTTTATTTTTCCAAAAATAATCTCGCACTCTTCAAAAAAGAGCTTTCGTTTGAAGCTTTCGTTGATTGTATTTTGGAGGATAATTTCGATTTATTCCAAACTTATTTAAGAAAAAATATCAGTGGAAAAATACTTTTTGGAGAACTCGAAACGGGACATTATTCCAAGCATCTCACAACTTGGCAGCAACACTTTGATAAGAACAAAATCTATCTGATACAATATGAAAAAATGATCCAAGCTAAGGAAAAAATGCTACGCGCACTCACTCAATATTTAGGAATAGATACACTGCCCACAGCTCTTTTTGAGAAAGCCAACCAAAATGCGACGCAAGCTATTCAAGCAAATCGGCTGCATTATTTCATTAAGTCCTTGTCGAATAAATATCCAAATTTTCTTGGGAAAACACTTATCAAAAATTGGTATTATCGCTTTCAGACCAAAGCCCAATTGCCTTCCATTTTGGATGATACAAGCGCGATGCAAAGACTTAAAGCACATTATCAACCATTGAATTTAAAATTAGGAAACTATCCTGAAATTGATTTATCGCTTTGGAAATAAGTACTTAGACAAAATTAATCTAGCTATTCAACTCGGCAGCATCGCGCTTGCAGCGCTCGCTGCCTCGTGGTGGTCTTGGAGGGCAGACAAAATATAAGATATTGTTTTATAACATCTTATATTTTGTCTGCCCTCCAAACCTCCTCTGCGCGCCGAGCCGAACTGTGTCCGCCTTACCGTGTCCGCCTTACCGTGTCCGCCTTAGGCGTGAGGCGTGAGGCGATGGCGCGCTAAACGTGACTTAAAATTGTCCGCCTACTTAAGGCACGTATTTTTGCTATTATGCAGCGCAATAGCAAAGATACAGGCGAGCGAAAATAGTGTTGATGATAAGCAAACAAAGCACTATTTTTATAGGCTTTGTAAGCTTTCCAGCCGTGTACTTTTGCGCGTTCGCCTACTCTGTACCAAACCTCAGCAAATACAGCTTTTAGTTTTTCTGCATCATAGCCTTTTTCCTCAATCAAAATATCAAAAAGTCGAAGCAGCCAGCTTTCTATGCGCTTCATCTCCTCGAAAGATAAATCAGAATAATTGGCGGGTGGAATAAGTAAATGGGTTTTGAAATCTTCCTCAACAATTTTTATACCTTCCAACTCAAATTTAAGTGCGTAAACTTCTGCGAGGCGCGCTAAGGTTTCCCCTTTTTTGAGCTTAGAAATATTTTGATCGTGCAGCCGATATCGCACCAATTGTTCTTTTAAATTGCTTGCTTTGTATTGATCCAAAATTCTAACAAATAGATGATAATCCTCTGCGGTGTAGAAATCCTCTCGGTATTGAAAATGCTGGAAAATGGACGCTCTGGCCATGATGCTCGGCTGCGCCAGTGGCGTATAAAAAAAGGCTCTTATCTTTAGGCTTTCGTGATCGTAATAAGTATAATGTTTCAAGGGAAACCAGTGATTGCTAGCTCCAAAAAATTCCATATCTGTTCCCAATAGCGCGTAGTCAGGATGCTGTTGAAAAAAAGTATATTGGCGTTCTAGACGTTGCGGCATGGCGAGGTCGTCGGCGTCCATTCTAGCGATAAATGACCCTTTGGCAAGCGCAATGCCTTGGTTCATTCTGAAGGCAGGTCCTCTGTTTTGTTCATTTTCAACTAGTAAAATTCTTGAATCATCGAAAGCTTCCACTAGTGCGATACTTTCATCCGTAGAAGCATCATCTACAACAATTAATTCAAAATTTTGAAAGCTCTGACAGAGAAGACTTTCTATGCAAGCTTTTAAATATTTTTCCGCATTATAGACAGGAAGAATAACCGAGATGAGCGGACTATTTTTCATGCTTAGAGACGTTTTTTTAGCATGATTTTTCTGATGAATTTATAAAGGGAGGATACGGATTTATATTTAGACAAAAATTGATAAAGTATTCGAGTTTTATCCCAAGTATTTGTGCTGAGGCGTGTTTTTGGATGAAAAAATAAGGTCAAAAATGGCTTCCAATCCAAACGATGACTTACGGCTAAAGAAAACTCTTTCCAAATATCCAATAATTCAGTCTTGAAGATGCGCTGCTCAATGATTGATTCTCGTTCATTCCAGTTTATTAGTTTATCTAAATAGCCAGATATTTTAGCAATTGATAAATATCGTATAAAATCACCGAACCGACCACTCTCTCCAAGCAAACAATGGATTTGGAACTCCTCTGGGGTATATGCTATTTTGTAATATTCGAGTTGCCTTTTTGCTAATATCGGATAAGCCTGCTTTATTTGTTTTTGTTTATTGGCATGTGTATTGGAAGCGTGGAAGCGATAGTACAACAAAGGCTCAGCTATATTCGCAAGCACGTATTCTTGCATCCTTAGCCATAAGTCATAATCTTCTATAAATTGAAAAGACTTGTCGTATAAGAGTTGTTTAGCTACGCTTGTGCGCATCATGGTAGTAGGGTGAAAAAAAGCAGTTTTAAACAAGAGTCTCCCCCTAATTGCTTCGTGCTTCAAAGGTAAACGAGTAGATACTCTTTGCTGCACATTCTGCTCATCTATTAAGTAAACGTTACTTCCTACGAGCGCAATTTCTGGATGTGCTTGTAAGAATTTTATTTGCTTTTCAAAGCGATATACAATGGCTACATCATCGGCATCCATGCGAGCGATGTACTTGCCTCTAGCAGACTTTATTCCTACATTTAAACGAGCCACAATACCTTCATTATCAGGGGCAAGGAGCAATCGTATTCGTTGGTCTTTGTAGGATTTAATAATAGCTACACTCTCATCAGTAGAGCCGTCATCCAGAATCAGTAATTCAAAATGTGGATAGGTTTGAGCTAGAATGCTTTCGATAGATGAGCGTAAATACTTTGCGGCATTAAATACGGGCATCACCACCGAAATCAATTCCATTTTTGTATTATCAGACGCTTCCATTTAACAATAGTCCGTGGTGAAATTGATAAAAAAAGGCAAAAATTATTAAGTTGTAAGTTCCAATACAAACAACAAAAATTTTTGCCCGATGAGTATCGAGACACTCACAGAACAAATATTAAATAAAATACCGACAATCGGA
>JBCCRX010000072.1:0-20216 GCA_039201015.1 Bacteroidota bacterium
ACCCAAATTTTTAAGAATTATCGCGAACTAATACAAGGCGCGAAGAGGGAAGATAGCCTGTGTTACCTGACTGATGAGCAAGGCAGTAGTAGTTTGGGAGAAAATTAAAAATGGGTAGGTTATTTTTTACATGTTCCCTAAAGGGCATGTCAACTAGCATGCCTTTCTATTTTTCTGGACTACTCAAAAATACTTCCAAGAAAAGTGTTAAAGTTTTTAGCTCACTAAATAGCATCATATTAGTTAGCTCATTTTTAGCCTAATTTCGCGTGCAAATTGCGTGCAAATTGCGTGCAAATTAAAAAAGAGCTATGAAAGTAAATTCATAACTCTTTGATTTTGAAGCGGTCCGGACGGGACTCGAACCCGCGACCCCCTGCGTGACAGGCAGGTATTCTAACCAGCTGAACTACCGAACCAGAACCGTAGTTCCCCTTCATATCGAAAGGATTGCAAATGTATGCGATTTTGTCCTATCTCCCAATAGTTCGATAAAAAAAATGAAAAAAATTTTTGCTATTGATATTTCGTAGTAGCTTCGCAGCCTGAATTGAAATCACAAAAGGAGAAACGACCTATGGTATTTCTAGAATTCGAGCAACCTCTGGAGAAGCTATACGAGCAAATGGATAAGCTGAAGGAGGTTGGAAATGAGGGAGATGTGGATGTAACAATGATGATTAGTTCCTTGAATCAAAAAATTCGTCAAACACGAAAAGAAATTTATAGCAATCTAAGCGGCTGGCAAAAAGTACAATTGTCGCGTCATCCAGAGCGTCCTTACACCCTTTATTATATCCGTCAGATGTGTGAGCGTTTTGTAGAGTTGCACGGCGATCGCTATTTCGCAGATGATAAAGCCATTGTAGGGGGATTGGGGGATTTAGATGGACAAACGGTTGTTCTGATTGGTCACCAAAAAGGCGTGAATACCAAGATGCGGCAGTATCGCAACTTCGGTATGGCGAATCCAGAAGGCTATCGCAAAGCACTGCGCTTAATGAAAATGGCTGAACGTTTTGGCTATCCGATTGTTAATTTGATTGATACGCCTGGCGCATTTCCAGGAATAGAAGCCGAAGAAAGAGGACAAGCAGAAGCAATTGCGAAGAATTTGATTGAAATGGCGCAGCTAAAAGTACCAATTATCTGTATTGTAATCGGAGAAGGTGCTTCTGGTGGTGCAATTGGTATCGGCTTAGGAGATCGGGTTTATATGCTAGAAAATACTTGGTATTCCGTCATTTCGCCTGAATCGTGTTCTTCCATTTTATGGAGGAGTTGGGATTATAAGGAGCAAGCCGCTGAGCAATTGCAATTGACTGCTGAGGACATGCACCGCTTTGGTTTGATTGATGATATATTAAAAGAACCAGTGGGTGGCGCACACACTGCACCCGATGTGATGGCTAGAGCCTTGCGAAGACACATCAAAAAAACCATAGCAGAACTCCAAGATTATTCAAGCGAACAACTGATAGAGGAGAGAATACAGAAATACCGCAAAATGGGAGAGTTTGATTATAAATCTGCGGTAAAAGCATCTAATTCTAAAGGATAGATGTCAAGTTCTACTGTTGCGAGCAATTCCTAGTAAGTCGTGCTGCGTGACCATTTTTGAGAAAACTAGACAATCATGTTACCAAAAATTTTAAAGCGACCTTTAAATAAGCGTTTCTTAAAAAAACAAATCAAACCAATAAAACGACCTGCCACCAACCTCAAAGCCGCTAAATGGATCGGTATCTTGTTTGACGCTAGTTCGGAGAAAAATATCGACATCATTTTAAATTACAAAAGAAAGCTAGAACGAGAAGGAAAAAAAGTAAACTTACTGACTTACGTAAATAATCGGGTGAAAGCTCTAGAAATGGATTTTCCATTCTTTAATAAATTATCCATTGACTGGAGAGCAGTTCCTAAAGGTGAAGCAGTAGAAGAATTCCTAACCCGCAATTACGACTTATTGTTGACCATTAGTGCTACCTCCAATCTGGTGTTTGAATATATCAGTACCTTATCGGATGCTCGTGTGAAAGTAGGACCAGTCACTAAGGATTACGACAGTTATGATCTAATGATTGAAGCCCAAAACGGCATTACTTTGGATCGCTTTATCCACTACGCAGAGCATTATCTTTCTATGATAGAAATTCCCTCAAAAGTGGCTACTGGTGCTACCAAACAGCTTGCTTTAGTGGAATAAATGAAGTCGTTTAGTATCCATGCGAACAATGGGTCAAAATAGAATATACGCTGATTATCAGTAGTTTAGATTTACTAAATTTTTAAAATTTAGCAAATTTTCGTGAAAATACAGGGTAAAATTTCACTCCTCATTCGCCTGATCCAGTAAGCTCTAGTTTCAAACAAAAGATATTATGCAACGGATACTTTACCTGCTTTGTACTCTCATTTTATTTTCTTCCTTGTCGGCACAGCATCGCTTTGTCATTACGCCAGATATGGTGTATAATTTATCTTCGCACGGCAATGAAGAAGTCCTGTTTGACGATCAACAACTACCCGATAGCGTTCATTGCGCTTACCCACAAACAGATAATATTTGGAACTATTTTGATGGGGTTTGGAATGGAAAATCTTTTCAATATCCGATAGAGGTCGTACTGGATTTTGATTCGACTTATATTATAAACCAAATCTGCCTACGCAAAGGTGGCGCTTTGGCAGCTATTGGCGTCACAGAAATTTATATGGGCGGCGATGATCCTACTTCTTGGGAATTACTGTTTGATTTTAATCGCGATTCCATTCCTTGCCGATCACTCGACTTAGAAACACAGTTCTTGAAATTTCGATTTTTAGAACCGCTTTCTCGTATTCGGGAGATCGAAATTTATGGACCGCAACCCAATTCGCCCACCTGTCCTCCTACCCTACCGAATGTAGATGATTGCAGTTATACGCGCTTTGCGATGCAAGAATTTATAGGTGCAAATACCAATTTTGATGTACCTGCGGTGAAAGCCAATGCCGTTGGTTTTGTGAGGAATTATCATGGCGTTTTTCAGAATATGGGCTTCGCGGATTCTACCTATCTGCCCTATCCAAATAGTGTTTACGATTGGTGGACAGAAAACCCATTTACGGGCGAAACTTTTCATCTGGATCGCTTTTATCGAAGGTTCAAAGATGTCGGAATCACGGTGAACAACGTCATTCATCGCGCACCACCTTATTTGGTCACTTTCGATTATTTTACAGGCGACCCTAATTACGATGCGACGGATGCTTTTCTGGAAGAAGAAGTGAACGAACAAGAATTTATTCGCCTGACCGAGCGCAAACCTTTTTCCGAAGCACGCTATCCCATTTCAGCAGGCATGAAAATAGATCGCCCAGAAATGTATTTAGAATATGCCGACTTTTTTCATCAATTTGCGGCGCGCTATGGCAGCAATGCAGCGGCAACACAACTTAAAATAGCCGATGACAATCCATTAATCAGTGGACAAAATACGGTGCAATACATCGAAAACTGGAATGAACCCGACAAATGGTGGCATCGCAGCAATGTGCAATTTCTAGACTTCCTCGATCCCAATATTGAAGAAGAATTAGGCTATTTCAGTCCATTTGAGTACGCTGCCATGAGCAGTGCTACTTTTGACGGGCACGGCTCAACGGATAGCATTGAAAACATCCTTCGTGCGCGCTATCCCGATAGTCTTTTAGCGGGACTTTCGCCTGTCAGTTTACAGACTGCTGACTCCAATATGCACTTCGTGATGGCGGGTATTTCTGAATTGAATCCCAAATACATTCGTGCTGTCAAATTTTGGTTTGATTACTATCGCCCCGATATTCCTTTTCCCTTCAAGGCGATTACTTTTCACGATTACAGCAATAATGGTTTCGGACGCATCCCATTGGCGGATTATGGCATCAGTCCAGAAGAATATGGACTAAAGGAAAGGCTAGAAGCATTGGTAGAATACAGAGATCGCTATTTGCCCGAAACGGAGATATGGCTCTCGGAATTTGGCTACGATTCTGCGCCTGGTTCTATCCAATCGCCCGATTGTCGTGTGCATTGTGATTTTTGTAATTCTCTGGCTTGTAAGGATAAATTACTAGAAATTCAAGCGCAATGGCTCATTCGTTCTTTCTTGGAAAGTGCTGCTGCTGGCATAGATAGAGCGATGGTATTCAGTATGCGCGACGGTTCTGACCCTGATAGCAAAGGACTTTATCAGACCAGTGGTTTGACCACTTATCGCCTAGATGGCTTCAAAAATAAACCCATTTGGTACTACATGGCTAGCACCAAAAATATATTGAAAGATACTAAATTTGATCCTTCCTTCGCTTTTGTATCGGATAGTATTCGGTTGTATCGTTTTGCAAGCGATTGCGATTCTATGCAAAAAGAAATTTATGCCATTTGGAGTCCAACGAGTGAACGCGGCGATAGTAGTTTTTTGATTGATCGTTTTGAATTGCCTTTCCAAATAGACAGTAGCGCGACTTTGGTGCAATTGCTAGACGGCGATATTGATGGGACGCGAAGCACCTTGACGGCAGATGAAAATGGTAAAATATTCGTAGGTGTCAGTGAACGACCGCAGTTTGTTGTCTTAGGAGATTTGCCTACCGATACAGAAGGTTGTAATTGTGGTTATATTCCATTCACAGCGGCGGGCAGTGGCAATGTTGAAGCCTTAGGCGATGAACAAACCGAAATCGGGACGCCCTACTGCGACAAAGGCAGTGAGCCTCTAACAAGGTGGACACAGGAAGCGGGCGATGAGGTCATTATTGATTTGCAGGGTAAACACGCTTTGGAGAGCCTATTTTTGTACAGCGATACTTTGGCGACTGGACAAGTAGAAATCTATTACGGAGCAGCCGATAATTGGCAGTTGTTCCGCACTTGGGAAGTGGACAATGCTTCTACTTTTCGCTGGAAAGTTTATACCAATTTCGATACGATACAAACGCGCTACATCCGCTTGAAAGCACTCAGCGATCAGGTCTTTCTACAAGAAGTTGCTTTTTGTGGGGAAGCCTTGGAGTTCATTCCCGTAATCGTCAATACTGCTGGCGAAGATGTGCAAAGCATTGATTTTGAAGTCTTTCCTAATCCATTTAGTCAGCGTTTTAGAGTAAAAACAGAGCAAAACTTGCAGCTACAAGTAACCGACGCGCTTGGGAAAATTGTTTTGGAGAAGACAGCAAATGGTGCACTGGAAGTTGATACCGAAAATTGGGCAAATGGGCTTTATTATTTGAATATATTGGATGAAAAAGGTGCGTTGCTTAGGACAGAAAAATTGTTGAAGATAGGGGAATGAGTACAGGAATATTATTGATGAAATTATGCTTGATTTGTGATAGAAAAGTACATGATTCGTTTCTCGGTGATTTGGTAATCAGTCGTTTACCAGATTACCAAAAAGCAAATGCACTTTTTTATACCAGATGAAGTTTTGTCTTTAGCCAATAGCCAACTTACAAAACCCTACTCTCCCAATCCATATTTCTGCAACATCTGCTGCCAATCCAACTTCTGAATTTCCTTCACCAAAGCCGCATTGACAGCATTGAAAGCGGGATGATTTTTGGGAAAGAGAAAACTTTCATATTGGTTGTTGAATCGAATGGGTAAGAGTTGTAGCTGTTCATTGAAGCTATAATTTTTGATTAAATATTGTAAAGCCGTGCGATCATATACGAGTGCATCGGCTTCTCTTTGCCGCAAAGCACGCAAGGCCTGCAATGGATTTTGGTATTTTTTGTTCGCCACAATATCATTAATCAAAAGATAATCTTCTCCCGTCGAAGCACTTACCGTAGCGATTTCCTCTACCGATTTCAGTTGCTCCAAACTTTCAATATCCGTATCCAAACGCCCAATCGTAAGCGTAGAAGCAATCGTCGCTGTAAAACTCGAAATGATAATGACTGCCGTGAACATCCAGACGATAGCGACCGCTTTTCCTGCTAGTGTCTTGGGCGCTTTGTCGCCGTAGCCTACCGTGGTCATCGTCACCGCCGACCACCAAAGTCCGTCCAGCAGCCCCAAAATACCAGGTCGAAATTGCTGCCGATTTTCTTTGCGCTCCACCGTCCAAAGAATTGCGCCAAAAATGAAAATGATAAAAATCAGCAGCAGCACCACTTCTAAAAAATTGATAGAGAAGAAGTTGCCAATAAACATCTGCAATTGGCTTTCATTAGCGTAAGGTGCCGCTAAGCCGATACTAGAAATAAAATAAGGCTGTGTGGCATCAAATTTTTGGACTCGCAAAGCCGTCACGTCCATCGGATTGATCGTTAAATCTATTTCTCGATACTCCAAATCCTTCACGATGCTCACCAAATCATAATAGTACTTAAACTCATAGCGCAAACCCAAGTCTTTTGCAATGTTCTTCCATAGTTCTATGCTTAGCCCTTCGTATTCGCCCGCCTCGTTTTTGATGACAAAAGGCGGATTTTCGTGTATGGCGACGAGGAGGCTGTCTTGGGCGAAGGTGGACGGCAAACCCAAGAACATCCAAGCAGTAAAGAGACTAAAGAAGATTTTTTTTGGACGCATTGCTTATTTTTTCTTATTGAAAGAGACATTGTAATTGTAATCAGTTATTCCACCAAAACAAACGCCCCCCACTCATAAACTGAATACTTTTTGCTCATCTTTTGTTGCGATAGATATAGTGCTTCGGAGGCAGTTTTTCCTTTTAAAATATATTTATAGAAAAGCTGCATCAGTTCAGAAGTAGGTACATCTGGCACTTTCCATAGGCTTAAAACTAATTGCTCAACGCCTGCCATCTTGAACGCTCTTTGCAAACCAAATACGCCTTCGCCGCCTTGTATGTCACCTTTGGCCGTTTCACAAGCGGAAAGAACGACTAACTGTGTTTCTGAAAGATTGAGATTGGAAATTTCTAAGGCAGTCAATGCGCCATCTTCTAAGTCGGGAATGCTTTTTCCACCTTGCCAAGTATGATTGATACCCGTGAACACCAAACCCGAACGCATCAAGGCTTGCTCGGATTGAAGAATGCGTTCTCGCAAGGTGCTATCAGATTCGGTGGTTTGTTGTTCAAAGAAATAGCCATGGGTAGCGATGTGCAAAATATCGGGCGAAGATGTGGTGTCGAAAGCGTGAATTTGATCTTCGAGTGCCTGTTCGCCAATGTAGAGTTGATGTTTTTTCTTGCGTTTTTGAAATTGCTCTGCGATTTGTTCTACTTCGGTCTTTGTGCCACCCAGATAATTGAAATACAGCGCAGAACGCGTCGAGTCATTTTCGGCGGAACGAGTAGCAAAAGTACCTTCTGTTAAAAGACTATCTATTGGTAATTCAAGTAGTTTTTCCTGTTGTTGCAATCGACTTAAAGATAAGGAATCCATATCAAAATAAGCACCTCCAAAAAGTGCTATGTTGCTTGGATTTTCTTTTGGAACAGCTTGAATAAAATCACGTAAATGGCTGTGATAGTGCAGTTTATAGCGATCAAACAATAAATCTTCTTCAATAGGCAAAGCACCAAAAGCGACGCGATGCAGCAAGCCATCAGGCGAAAGATGAATGCTTTCCACACCTTCCAAATGTGGCTCAAGTGCTTGCCAAATCAATTGATACAACTGCTGTCCGACTTGTGGATATTTGGCGTAGGAAGCACTGTTTTGTAGCATTTGTTGGAGCGGTTTTTCTTCGGTCAAAAAGATAAATTTTGGAGAACGCTGATCAGGATAAGTCAAAAGCGCGTAGTAAAAAGTGCTGTCTGTAGCGCGATTAGGTTCGGAGTAGTGTGCTCGAATAAAATCTAAGCTAATTGCGTTTTTTTCTTCGGACAGTTTGTGTTTTAAATCTTGTACGGTATAGCGTTGCTGATATTGCAAAGCGGCTTGAATATCAGGATTTTCTCGAAGGACTTTCTTCTCCAATGCTTCCACCTCTTTTTTTAGTTGTTCCAAATCAATGCCTTGTGCTTCGCGCTCTTGCTTGCTCATACCATAGGCTTTTGCCAGTTTTTTGCGCTGCTCCAAATAAGCTTTCTCTGTAGAAGATTGTTCTCCTTGCAGATCGCTTTCATCACCTAGAAAACGATTGTCCACACTAAAATCCAATGCTAAGCCTTTCATGGCTAGATTGAGGTTTTGTGCTTCCACAATCAGGCTAGCGTTCGTAGTCTGCTGATGCAAATAGGAATAAAATTCATCGAAATTCTGCTGAGCTTCTTCCAAATAGGACAAACGGGTCGCTTCATCAAAACCCGAATAGTAATCATAGATTAAATTCAATTGCCCTTTATTCGCTCGCCGATGATAATCCGTCGCCTTTTCCGATTGCTGCGACCAATAAAAACGCGCCATATTGTATTGCGAATAGATGAAATCGGGATGCTGCTCGCCGATAGTCGCGCGATCTATGGCTTCCATTTCTAGGTAGGTGGCTTCGGCGAGTTTAGATTGTTGGTTGCTTTGGTAGGTGTAGGCGAGGTTGTTTAGGACGCTGGCGTAGTCTTCTAGTTGTTGCAAGCGATGATAAATTTCTTTTGCGATTAAAAGATGGTCTATAGCTTTGCTATAATTAGAATACTCTATGTAAAAATCACCTAGCTCATAGTTTATATTGGCATATACAGCGTTCTGTTTGCCAAGTTTTTCTTCGCAGAGGTTAAGACAATTTTGGAGAATTTGCTCACTTCTTTCAACATTATCTTGGAGTAAATGAACTTTAGCGATTAGTAAACTAATAGCAATGTAGTCTTCAGGCTTATTCTGTTTATTGTAGTATTTTCTAGCTTTTGTAAATTTCTCTAATGCACGATCTAATTGACCGAGACTAATGGATATATTCCCCAATTCGGTTATGCACAATGCAGTCCAATATTTGCTACTTGTGTATTTTTTAAAAATATTAGAAGCAGTACTTAGTAATAATTCAGCTTCCTCTAGTTCCCCATTATCTGATTTCCAAACAGCTAAATTATAAAGCGTTATTGCATACACTCTATTGGTTTGTCCTAGTTTTTTTTCTTGTATTTGCTTAGCTCTTTCAAAAGAAATTAGAGCTTTTTCTTTTTCATCCAATCTAAAGTAGGTTCTAGCACGTGCTTGTTCAATTAAACCTAAAAAAGAAAAAGATGGATTCAAAATGACCTGTAAACTATCTGCTTTATCTAATGAATCTAAGGCTTTTTTATACTGTTCCTGTTGAAGATAATATTCACTCCATTGATACAGAAGCTTTATCTTGGAATGTTGTTTAAATTGATCGCTTAGTTGATAAATGTTCAACAAGCTATCTGTGTAGTGTAAATATGACTTGGCTTTTTTATACTGTTCTACTTCAACAAAGTATCTGCCTAATAAAAAATGAAAACTTATTTCTTGTGCAGGAGAGGAAATAAGGTGTTTTTTACCACTATAAATTGAATCTAAGCTACTCAAATTATCAGCCCTTTCTATTACTAGTTCCGTTCTTAAAGATGATACTTCAAATTTCAAGCTATCTGAAATTCTTGAGGTAGCATACTGAAAAGAATGAAGAATACTATCTATCTTTAGAAATAGACCTAACTGTTTATATGCTTTTGCAAGCAGTAAATCAGAGCACATCTCCTGTTCTTCATAAATAGCAGCCTGCTTAACTTTTGAGTATTGATCGACTAGTGCTTTGTACTGTTCTTGTTCATAACTTTGTACTAATTCTGCATAAAGCTCAGACCAATTACTGGACTGAGCTTTAGTATGAAAAGTGATACATAAAAATATTATAACAACTGTATGCGAGATACAATTCATACACTCAATTTTTCAATACGAGTAGTTTTTTAGTGATAATTTGTTTGTCTGTAAGGAGATGGACAAAGTAAAGCCCACTATTCCAATTATTTGTATGGATTGAAATTTCTGATTTTAAATCTGTTGTAATAACTGGAATTTTTTCCAATAACTGTCCATTAGAATTAAATATTTGTATTTGAGCATTTTCATTCTCTTTAGGTAATTCTATCTGTACATTAGCATGACTTGAACTAGGATTTGGAAAAACTTCTAAACTGGCTTTCTCCAATACTTCTTTTGAGCGAGTAGCTGTGGTGTTCGTACAATTTTGTACTTCTTCAATTTTTGCTTCAAAAAAACTAGCGTTGTTGCTGCTAAAACCTGTACTTAAAATGATTGAGTTGCTTGCTACAAAACGCACAGAACTTCCCGCCTCTAATTCAGCGGAAGCCGTAAGACTATTTTCTGCAAAGTAAGAGCCGCTCTCAATGAAACTTTGATTAAGTAAGGTGTCGGTTGGGCAATCTTCAAATTCAAACTGTAAGTAAATGGTATCAGACCATTCCCATACTTCAGTAAAACAATTTCCTGCTGTTAGTTGTGATGATCTACGTCTTCTTCTGATTTTTCCACCTCCAGCACCATTACAATCTGCTCCAAAACATGCAACTAACGATTCAAATTGACTCAAGTTTTCTCCACAAGGTATTTTGATAATATCTCTATTTTTTACTACCTCTCCATTATACTCAAACGCTGGATCATCGCAAGGTTTATCTACATTTGGGCAGGAAGTAGTCTCAACAAAATTTTTGAAGCTAGTTAAAACTTGACTGTCTGTATATAAAATAACATCTAGTTGATTACCACAACTATCGGTCAATTTAACTCTTATTTCATACTGACAGCAAGGATTACTATCATCATCAATAAGAATTGAATCTGTAATCATTGATGTCACTTCTCCCCCGCAAGGAGTGTAGGCTACTATTTCAAAAGGTTTCAAAGGACAGTTAGAGTCATCTTGTTGACTAACTGCTCCTTCCTCATAATTAATAATATTATCGCACTGGGCTTCGTAAAAAACACCATCTACTGTCACTCCTTCAAACACAATAGGAGAGGGCGGCTTACTTGATATACTTAATCTAAAATCTCCTCCTAGATTTTGACTGCCATCACATTCCCCTCCTTTAACTTGCAAAATACCTGCTCTTTTAGCTACACATGAATTTGTATATGTATTTCCATCACATCCACAGACAGGAGCAACAATTCCAGAACAAAATAAACCAGGGTCTGGCTCACCAAAGCAATCCTCTCCTCCACTAAATCCATCTATCAATCGGATATAAATTTCTTCTCCAACAGGTCGTCCGACTAATTCCACTTTTGGCATGTAAATCTTCTGACCGCTTCCGTCTTCGTAAAAATCATTACAAGCAATTTCTGTCAAATTTCCACAGCTACCACTAAGAACTTGCATGACCATATCACTCAATCCACCACTGACTTCTTTAGTTTCTATGACGATATTATCTGTAGTGTTGACAGTTGTTTTAAACCAAACATCAGGAATATCAGTATTATCAAAACAAGAATAATTTGGTAAGCTAGCGGAGTAACTAGCATCCATAGTAGTGAAATTTAGGAAATTTGGAGTACTCCCAATCGAAAGATTTATAGCATCATTACAAAAATCATTTTCTCCTCTATACAACTGCCCATACACCCCAAAAGCCGACCCATCCTGACTTAAACTCTCCCAAGTTACCACAAAATTCCCAGCATCACTCATAGCAATAGCGGGTAGTCGTTGGTCGTCGCTGGTGTAAGTGTTTACGCGGAATTCATTGCCATTTTTTGTACCATCTGCGTTATAGGATTGTCCGTAAACGCCTTTGGCAGAACCATCTTGTCCATCACTATCCCAAACGATGGTAAAATTGCCTGCACCGTCCATGGCGATAGCCGCACTTTGCTGATCGTTATTGGTGGTGGTATTGACTTGAAATTCACTACCAATTTTGTTGTTGTTTTGATCAAATTCTTGTGCAAAAACACCTGAATCATCACCATCTTGTCCTACACTGCCTGAACCATTGCTATTCCATACGAATATTGCTTTTCTGGAAGTGGACAATACGACATCAGCAAATTCTTGTGTATTCGTTGTAAAAGTATTCACCTGAAATTCGCCACCTCTAGGCGTTCCATCAGCATTATAAGATTGGGCATAGATATTGTCACGCTGAAAATCGGACCAGCCAATGATGAAATCACCTACCTCGTTCATATCCACGATGGGGTCTCCTTGATCGCCTATAATAGTAGTATTGACGACAAAGGCAGTGTCTATTATTGCACCATCTGCTAAATGTCGTTGCGCTACAATCCCGAAGCCATCTCCATCTTCCACAGAGTTTTCCCAGACAACCACAAAGTTACCATTGGCATCCATCGCTACGGCAGGATCGAGCTTATTTTGCGATTTAGTGGTATTGTATATTTCAAATTCGTCCTCTTTTATACTTCCATCATCGCGGTAAATTTTGCCATATACCTTATTGACGCCTTGACTCTTTCCATACCAAACGACAATAAAATTGCCGCTATTATCTATTGCTACAGCAGGTTCTTTCTGATTGTTGGTTGTGGTCGTATTCACTCGAAACTCACCACCTTGTTTAGCTCCTACTTTGTTGTAGCGTTGACCATAAATGCCAAACTTATCGCCATCTTGATTAAAGCTTTGCCAGACTACGACATAGTTACCCGCATCATCCATAGCTACATCAGAATTGAGTTGGGTATCTGTAGTGAAATTATTCACTCGAAATTCAGTGCCGTACTTGGGTGCAGATTGGCTGTATCCAAATTGAGATAAAAATAAAAGAAAGAAGGATAAAAAGAAGTAATTGGTGTTGCCTAATGTCTTAAAGTTGTTCATCGTTAATGTGATTTTTCTGAATATGCTTGGTAAATGTAATATAAGTTTTGAAGTTTTGCAAAATCTGTGCGAAGGCAAGGGAGAAGGGAAAGGTTTCGTAAAACGCTAAGATAGATTTACAAAATTTTAAAAATTTTGCAAATCTTGATCGCAAATCTTGACTTTAAAGATAAAGAAAAAAATCAATCCCTTTTCATAAAGCGATGGCTTTCTATCTGTCCATTCCAAGTACAAGTAAGAATGTATATGCCTGACTTTAAATTGGTCAGAGACAATCTTTGATAGCCTGTGAAATAGCCTTCTTGTAGCCGCTTGCCTTGAAGGTCAAAAAGGGTGTATTTTGTTGGTGTTAGTTGATTGCTTTGGAGTTGCAATTCATCACGAACAACTGTCGGATGAATGTTGGAAAAGGAGGTGTGTTCTTTGATGATCTCTTTGGTATTGGAGAATAGCGGCATTGGATTGCGTTGAAAGAAGTCCCAGATTTCTGTACTTCCATTGATGTCCTGATTGACGACGCCAGAACCTAAACCACCTGGCCAAGCATGTCCGCCACCATTGATTTGATAAAACAGTACTTCTGTATCGGCTTCACAATTGTTATACTCAAAAAGCGTGACGGTGCTGTTGTCGGTATCATTTATATTTTCTAATTCGATGGAAGTAGGGGTTTCATCGCATCCATTGAGTTGCGCAAAATAGGCAGGTGTTTCGGGAGCTGCCGACCAAAAACCAGCACCACCTTCGAAGGGAATCAGATTATCCGCAGTGCCATGTATGGTCATCAAAGAATAAGGACGTTGCGGATCGCATGTTAGTCGAACGAAGTCTGCCATTGATTCTGCTACGCCTGCCACAGAAGCGATAACGTTCGGTGCTTCGCAAGCCAAACTCAATGCCATTTCCGAGCCAAATGACCAACCTGTGGCATGAATGCGCATAGAATCAATAGCGTGGTCTTGCCTGATAGCTGCAATCATGTTGAGGGTAAACTCTGTATCGCTATAAGTAGAATCCAGAAACTGCACTACATTCCAACCTGCTCCCCGTACATTGAGAACGGGATTGAATACTTCGAGTGCTAAAGGATAAGCAACGATAAATTGTGCTGTATCTGCTACGGCATTCATGTTGGAAATTGCCATTTGTTGCTCGGGTGTTCCGCCGAAGCCATGATAATTGATGACCAATGGATAGGCTTGTTGTGCGTCATATTCGGCTGGAAGATAGAGGCTATAGTTGCGCGTTGCATTTTCTTGTTCGAGGGTTTTTTCGATGATTGTTCCTTGTCCGGAGAGTTGGATACAGAGTGCTGTGAAAATCAAATAGAGTAGTAAAGATTTCATAGGTATTGTTTTATTTTACTCTACCCTCTAAGATTTGAATTTTTCTAGTTTCCGCCGCTGCGCGGCGAAAACAGGGGGATTTTTGGGGAGAAACACAATATTGGGCTTCCAGCCCAATATTGTGTTTCTCCCCAAATTCCCCATTGCGAGCTGCCGCAGGCGGCGAGCTTACTAGTATTTCAAAAAAAGTAGGGTAGCGTAGTTTTGTTTGACATGAAGGTAGTAATAACAAAAAAGCTAATTCACCCTAGCCTAGGCTTGATTATTTCAAAACCAAATAATCCCCCAACAAACGCCCTAAATACAAAGCCGCAGCACGAGCAGTAGGAAAGGGATTGATGTCTTCAGAAAAGTATTGATTGATTGCTCTTTTGATTGTTTTGTTGTAGGTTTTTATATTTTCTTTGCTGGTGTTTAGGTGTATGGCTGCTTGCTCAATAGTTAAGTTTTGATGTTGATTATAAGCTTGTACTAGTTTTACTACAATAGGTTTAAAGTCTAATAATTCTCGAAAGAAGTTCTCGGAAAGTTGCTGCTGGAGAAAAGCTTCCACTTTTTCATTTCGCTCTCTTCCTCCTTTCACCGTAACCATAGGTTTTGGTATCCGTTGGTCGTAATATTCTGTTTCTATATGATAGATATTGATATTGGAAATGATGTTATTGTTTTTATCTAGCTCGAATGGAATTCCAGTTTGAGTGGTCCAGTAATATTTGCCATCTCGCAACTGAATTGGGAACTGTAGAATTAATTCTGGATTCAAAGTGGCGAGTACTTGACGAACACTGGGATATTTTGCAGCTATTTGATAAGGACTTTTTGCAAAGGCTACATTCATCGGCAAATAATTGGGTTTTATCATCGTCAAACAGTCTCGTAAAGTAATGCCATTGGGTGGACGAATCCCTTTCTCAAAATCTACATCTTGAAAACCAACGGTCTGAAAAGCATATTTGCTCCAAGTCACTTTTTGGGTTTTGAGATTCAGCAAAACATAGAACATTTTGTTGCGAAAAGAGGGCTTTTGTCGCCATTCTTCTAGTGCTGCTTGGTAGTAGGATTCGTTGGCTACCGCTCCTGTATATTGGCTGATTGCTTTCAGGAAGCTAAATACTTGTTGGATGTAAAATTCGCGTTTTTCTAACTGCATGAGGAGAGGTTGAGAGAGTTTGAGAGAATTGAGAGGTTGAGAGAATTGAGAGAATTGAGAGGTTGAGAGATGGCTTTTGGGGCTAATACGCTCAAATTCTGATCTACTTAATTATCTGTATTGCTAAGGTTTTTGTGGTATTTTCCGTTTGTAATCGGACGAAATAAGTGCCTGTTGGTAAATTATAAGTATCGACAAATTCTACTTCATTTTTACCTTCAAAAAAGCTTTCTTCGATGCGATGGATGCTTCTTCCGTTAAGGTCGATGATGTCAATAATAGCAGTACCAGTTTGTGCTAGCTCAAAGGCAATCGTTGCACGATCTACTACTGGATTAGGATAGACATTCAATTCGATATTAGCGACTTTACTTGCTGCTGCTCCAAAGCTTTGATTTGGCAAATCTTCCATTATTTCTACACTTGTCATGCTACGTCCCTCAATACCATCTCCGCCTAGGTCTTGATAATTAGTGCAACCAAAAGGTAGAATCGTCAAATTATCAATGTAAAATTCTGATTCAAGTGGTATGTTTGGATCATTAAAGGATTGGAAGGTCATAAAGCCAGGTGTTCCTGTGCTAAGGAATTGTGTCGTACTACTAATCGTTCCATTGACAGAAAGCGTACTCGTTCCATTATCAACATCAATAGCATATTCAAAATGCTGCCAAGCTGAACCATTATAAGTCTCCGTTCCTTGATAAACAACTCCTGCTATTGGTGCAACTGTCCCGTTAGTTGGGGTACTGTAAACCGCACAAATCGCATATTTATCTTTGGGCACGAATACATCCCAAGCAATGACAAAGGAGCTATTCACGGTCAAATTTTGATCTATTGTCCAAAGGGCAGAAGATTCACCATTGCTGTTGTCAATTTGAAGCATATTGCCCCAATCGTTATTGATAACTAATCCACTGTTTGTACCTGAGAAATTGACCCAACTATTGTAATTCACCACTGCTGTTCCGCCTGTGTAGCTCTCAAAATCGTCTATTTGCAAGTGTCCACAATCATTTCCATCTTCACTTTTTCTAACATCAAAATCAACGATTTTATCATAGGTTCCTCCGCATTTGTCTGTAATTTCAGCTTTTAACTGATAGCGTCCCTCTGATAGATGTCTAAGTGCAGCCACCTCTTGCCCTGAGAAAAAGGGCGCGTGTTCATCGAAAGCAATCCAGCGACTATTCAAATACAAATCTACTTTAAGGATGTCTGCTGGCTTCACTAGATGTAGCACGACTGGAATTTGTTCCTCTGTACTAAATACCGCATCGTAAATAGGCTCAACGAACCAAGCATTTGCATTGCAGGATGGAGCGGTGACATGAATACGGCTTGCTTTTTCTGTCTTTTTCCCAAAGTTGTCGTATGCCTTTACAAAAAGGGTGTAAGTGCCTTCGGATAAATTGTTCAGTACACCATAATTACGCCATTCGTAAGGAGCGTGATTGTCTCTCCCAACATAAGTGTCGTCGATATACAGCTCCACATAATCTACATAATCATCATGATCCGTTGCGTTTACTTTTACAGACAAATCCGTTCCTGCAACAAAATTTTGATCAAAACTTGGCGATACAAAGCTTACTACAGGAGCTTGATTGCTACGATTGATGTGAAAAGTGATTTTCTTTTCTGTCTTTTTTCCATAATTATCATAAGCTATTGCCTTTAAAGTATAAGTTCCAGCAGATAGATTTCTTAATTCAGCATCACTACTCCACTGATAAGGTGCATGACTATCGCGACCTACATAGCTATTATTGATGTATAAATCTACATATTTCACGTAGTCGTCATGGTCGGTCGCACTCACTTTTACGTGTGCATCGTAACCTTCTGCATAATGATAAGCATGGCGTGGACTTTCAAAAGAGACAACAGGTGCACTGTTGTTGCGGTCAATATAAATCGTAATGCTTTTATCTGTATATCTGCCGTAATTATCATAGGCTCTAGCTTTCAGATGATAAGTACCTGGCTGCATATTATTGAGGCGGTGGTGGTTGTGCTTATGTGGCTTTCCCCATTCATAAGGATGGTTATCTTCGCGATCTACAAAATGTCCATTGATGTATAGATTTACATAGTTGATATAGTCATCATGATCGCTAGCATTTACTTTGACGTAAAGGTCTGTTCCTTGCGGAAAATGCTGTCCATGATAAGGTTTGCTAAAAGAAACGCTAGGCGCATTGTTGTGGCTATTGCGATCAATGTAGATGGTGATGGTTTTTTCTCCTTTGTTGCCATGACGATCATAAGCCACTGCTCTCAAATGATAAGTGCCATGCTGCATATTATTCAGTCTATGATGACTTTGCTTATGTGGTTTTCCCCATTCGTAAGGATGGTGATCTTCGCGATCCACGTAATGACCATTCACGTATAATTTCACATAGTCAATACCATCACTATCACTTGCATTTACTTTTACATAGAGATTTGTGCCACTAGGAAAATGTTGACCATGATTAGGTTTTGAAAAAGAAACATGCGGATTCCCTGCGATGGCAAGACTAGAAAGAAGAAAACTGAAGGTAGATATTAGACCAAATTGAATAAGATTTTTCATGACGCAAAAAGATTAAAAAGTATTTCAAAATTTGATGAACACTTCTTAATCCAAAGCTTTACGAAAAGTAATCACTTGAGACAAGAAAAAATTAAATTAATTTACAAGCAATTGATTTACAGCAATTTACTTGATGTATTTTTTTTCAACATCCTTCGCCTGCTCCCCGTATTTACTAGAAGTCGCTAAAAAATCAAGTTGTATTTGTGCATTGGAGAATTGCTTTCGCTCTAAATAAAGAAGGGCGAGATACCAGTGAATATCTTCGTTCCAGACAAAATTGGAATAGCCAACTAGAGACTCCAGTAAGCTTTGAGCAGCATCGTAGGATTGAGTAGCGATTAAACTTTGAGCAAGGTAGAATTGAGCGGGTGGAAAGTAAGGGTCTTCGGATGATACTTCATTAATGAAATTTCGGAAAAGTGGTATGGCAGTTTCATACCGCTTCGTGTTGTAGTATTGCATGGCGAGTTGTAGCGTATCAAGATATTTGAATCGAAGGAAACCTGTTTCTTCTAATTCAGGACTAAGTTGATCTTCGTAGGCAAGGAAATGATCTTGAATGGGCGAAGAGGATTTCAGAAAAATACTAATCGCCCAAATGCTAATGATCAATCCACCGATGGCAGCGGCGATGGAAAGGGTTTTTCGCCAGTTGAATTGGATGATTTTGGCTTCTTGTTGTTTTTCTTCCCCCTGCTCCTGAAGGGGAAATATGGTGTGTTTGGCGTGTTCTTTTTTATTTTGGGATTCATTTTGAAGATTTTTGAAGAAATCCTCTTGTGTTAAGTTGTCTTCCGTTTGTTGAATTTGTGCTAGAAAGTCTTGTTCACCAAATTCGTTGATCCCTTTTAGTAAATCTTTTTGAGTCGCTATACTTTGTTGAAAATCGGGATCGATGTCTTGTCTTTTTTCTATCAATTGTTGGAGTTCGGTGGAAGCTTCGCCTTTCAGGTAAAGGTCTATTTCTTTTTGGCTAAGAAAAAAGCCTTGTGTTTGGAGGTCTTGTTCTGTGGATTGGATGTTTGCTTTGAATTGTTCTTCTCCGAAGATGGAGATGCCTACGATTAGGTCATGAAGTCTTTCAGTAGCTGATTGGAGTGCAGCATTTGTCTGTAGTTCTGCCTCGAACTTTGCTCTTTCTTCTTCAGGTAGTTGGTCCAATAAATAAGCTTCTATTCGTTCTATATCAGATGCTTTCATTTGTTCTCTTTTTCCAATCCGTCACTATTCCTCGGTCCATAGTTTGGTAAATCAAAGTTGTGCAATAGTAAAAAAAACTCATCATGTGCATCTGCTATAGCTTTTTGCATATATGGCGTATTCATCATTTCTTCCTCAAACTCAAATTTTTCACATGCGTCCATATCTCTATTCAAATATCGCAGCGCAATATCGACATTTACCTTGTGTATCGGATTCATTATTTACTGATTTTGATATTGTTTTGAAAGTTCCTCTAAACTATTCATACATCTCTTCTTCTTTGTTTTAATAAATTTATTCGTGTAATTGAGTTGTTCTGCCAACACACTAAGCGACAGCTTTTTATAATAAAATCCTAAGAGTAATTTTTGGCATTCTTCGGATAGTTTTTTCATACTTTCTGCTATGATTTGATGTTTTTCTTCCACTTCCTTTTTTTCTTCTACTTCATCCTGTTGAATCGTAAGGAACTCTTGTTCGGGTTCATCCACAATCAAGACTAAACCTTTTTTATTGAATTGATCTTGCTTTTTCATCCAAATATTTCGCACCACCGAGTACAAATAAGTCGTGACAGAAGAAGTCAGTGTAAAATTCTGATCTTTCATTTTTCGATGTAGTACAATTAGAGCTTCTTGAAAAGCATCTTTAGCATCGTCCATTGTGCCACTATTATTCATCACCAATTTTGCGCAGACTGGAAAACTAGAACGATATATGTCTGCAATCACCTTACTGTCGCCTTGCTTAAATCGGGATAAAATGTCACTCATTGTCTTGAAGTGTATTATTGAAAACCCGAAAAATAATAATTTTATCTTTGGGTAAGGAATGGCACACAAATAAATTTACAATTTTGAACGGCTCTTTTGTCCTTATTTCTCACTTTAATTCAGTCAAAGTATCAAGCTACCCATCCGCTTTGCGGTTCACAAACAGTGTTTGTTCATCCTTCATCAAAGCAAGAACTAAGAAAAAAATAGCTTGCTCAAATTTTGTAACTTTATTTATCTATCATTCCTAGTAACGTTCAAAAAATTAGATCGACATTTAAGTATGGATTCCGTTTCCAAAATTCGCAGAAAGTTTCTTTTCTGATGAGAAAAACTTTCTGCTTAAGGGATTTTAAAGGTGAAAAGCATCAAAAATTAGAGATTTTTGATGCTTTTCACCCTTAAGAACCCCTTGGAGCAACCAAAAAATCCACCTTAAAAG